>NZ_JBEYVJ010000211.1:0-12416 GCF_040643935.1 Kitasatospora sp. NPDC047058
GCCTTGGTGTCACGCTTCGGGGCAGCCGGCGCCTTGGTGCCGCTCTCGGCGGAGCCGGTCTCGCCGTCGTCGTCGGTGACCAGACCGACCATCTGACCCGCGCCGAGACCGTCGGCCGACGCCACGGCCGAGTTGTGCGAAGGCGCGTTCACCACGGTCTGGATTCCCAGCACGCCCCCGACCAGGCCGGCTGCGACCGCCAGGCCGATCAGCGCCGTCCTGCGGGTCGAGCGCTTCTGCCGGCGACGGCGAAGCTCGCTGCTCCGGTGTCCCATCACGTTCCTTTCCTTGTGCGAGGGCCCGGGGTGTCCCCCTGTCGAGGGACGGATCCAGGCCTTCCGACACACAAGAGAGCGGATGGGGCGGATGGGAATAACGGAAACTTGCGCGAGGAGCGCCAAATTATTCGGGGAGCGCGTTCCGCCCCTCACGCGGGAGGCCCGGCACGCACCGGGCCCCGGCGGCCGGCGGCAGCCCTTGCGCCGGCGGGATGGGTGGGCTCAACTGTGCTGACATGCACGGGAGTTACCGGTGGCTGATCCGGGTGGCCGGGCTGCTCCAGGGGTTCGTGAGCGGGACCTCCGGCGGGGCTCTTTCGCCCCGCGATGTGTCCGTGGTCACACTGGCCGCCTCCCGTGCACACCGGAAGGCGGCGGCGCACTGCGCGGGTGAACGGGCGCTACGGCCTCTCGGCGGCGTCGGCGGCGTCGGACGCTTCGCCAGGCTCGGCGGCCTCGGCGATGAGGAGGGCGACGTCGTCGTTGCCGCCGGCCGTGGGCAGAGCGGCGAGGAGGTGGTCGCAGGTGGCCTGGAGGCCGATCCGGGGGCCGGAGAGGACGTCGAGCAGGGCGTCGAGGCGGCGGTCGAGCGGCTGGTCGCGGCGCTCCACCAGGCCGTCGGTGTAGAGGACGAGCCGGTCGCCGGCCGGGAGGGGCAGGAGTGTGGTGGTGAGCGGGACCAGCCCGCCGGTGCCGAGCGGGGCGCCGGGCGGCAGGTCGAGCAGCACGGGGCGGCGGCCCGGCCGGTCGAGGACGGGCGGCAGATGGCCGGCCAGGGCGATGCGGCACCCCCCGGTGCCGGGGTCGTGGACGGCGCAGACGCAGGTGGCGATGGTCTCCTCGAGGTCGCAGGTGAGTTCGTCGAGGTGGCGCAGGATGTCGGCGGGGTCCAGGCCCAGGCGGGCCAGCGTGCGGGCGGCGGTGCGGAGTTGGCCCATGGTGGCGGCGGCGGTGAGGCCGTGGCCCATGACGTCGCCGACCACCAGGGCGGTGGTGCCGGCGGTGAGCGGGATGACGTCGAACCAGTCGCCGCCCGCGTGCCCCGGGGTGCCGGCGGGCTCGTAGCGGACGGCGACGGCCAGGCCGGGCAGGTGGGGCGGGGTGCGCGGCAGCAGGTGGCGCTGGAGCGTGGTGGCGGCCTCCAACTGGGTCTGGTACCAGCGGGCGTTGTCGATGCAGACGGCGGCGCGGGCGGCGAGTTCCTCGGCGAGCAGCAGGTCGTCGGCGTCGAAGGGCAGCGGGTTGCGGGCCCGTTTGAGGTCGAGCGCGCCGAGCACCTCGCCGCGCGCGATGAGCGGCACGGCCAGGTACGAGTGGACGCCGGCGCGGGCGAGGACGGCGGCGGACTCGGCGTCACGGGCGATCCGCGGCAGGTCCGCGGTCCGCACCTGCGCGAGGTGGACCGGCCGGCCGGTGGCCACGCAGCGGGTGACCAGCCGGTCGGCCTCGTACCGGGTGATCTCGCCGACCGGGTCGGCCGCGGCCCGGGCCTCGGTCGGGTAGGCGGCCTGGACCGCGAGGGCGCGGAAGACCGCCGGGCCGGTCGGGGACAGCCGGGCGGTCCGGGCGGCGAGGGCGGCGTCGAGGATGTCCACGGCGGCGATGTCCGCGAGGTCCGGGACCACGGTGTCGGCGAGTTCGGCGGCCGTCCGGTCCAGGTCGAGGGTGGTGCCGATCCGTGCGGAGGCCCGGGCGATCACGGCGAGCCGGCGGCGGGCCTGGGCGGCCTGGCGGTCGGCACGGTGCTGCTCGGTGACGTCCACCACGGACAGGGCGACGCCGAGCGCCCGCCCGCCCGGGTCCTCCAGGCGGTAGTAGGAGACCAGCCAGGCGTGGTCGGCGTCCGGGTCGGCGGGGGTGCGCCCGGTGGTGAACCGGTCCAGCAGCGGCGTGCCGTCGGCCAGGACCTGCCGCATCGCCGCCTCGATCGCGCCGACGTCCAGGAACGGCAGCATCTCCCGGACGGTCCGGCCGAGGTGCTGCCGGGCGGGCAGGCCGTTGATGCGCTCCAGCGCCGGGTTGACCAGGATGTACCGCAGCTGGGTGTCCAGCACCGCCAGGCCGATCGGGGACTGGGCGACCAGCCGCGACGACAATGCCAGATCGCGCTCCAGCCCGCGCACGACCGCCTCGTCGGCGGCGATCCCGAGCGCGTAGGCGGCGCCGTCCTGGTCCTGCAGCCGCATGTTGCGGAACTCCACCAGACGGGTCGAGCCGTCCTTGCGCCGGACCGGGAACACCCCGGCCCAGCTCTCGCCGCCGGACATCACCGCGGCGAACAGTTCGAGGACGAGCGCGAAGTACTCCTCGGGGACCAGCAGCTGGGCCGCGTACCGGCCGAGCGCCTCCTCGGAGCTCCAGCCGAACAGCTTCTGCGCCTGCGGGCTCCACAGCGCGATCCGGCCTTCGGAGTCCAGCAGCACGGCCGCCACGCCGAGCAGCTCCAGCAGGCCGCCGGGCAGCAGGCGGGCGGGCACCGGCGGATCCGGGCCGGTCCGGCCCGCCTCGGTCGCGCTCATCCCAAGCCCTCCTCCCGGCGAGAGCCGAAGGCCCTGCGCGTGCTGCCCGCGGCGCGGGGCCGGCGGACGGGTTCGGTCCATCCATGGTCCTCCCTCGGGGCACGCCCGGCAGGTCGGGCGGGGCGTGCGGCCGGGTGGGGCGGGCGGGGCGTGCGCCCTGTGGGGAGCGGCGCCGGGTGCATGTCCGATTCCTTCAAGCTCCGGCGGCCCGGCCGGGCCTACCGTGCGGGCATGGGAATGCACATCGACCTGATCGGGCTGGTCGTCGCCGACATGGGGCGCTCACTGGCCTTCTACCGTGACCTCGGACTGGAGATCCCCGCCGACGCCGACCGGGAGCCGCACGTGGAGGTGGTCCTGCCCGGAGGCCTCCGGCTGGCCTGGGACCGGGCGGACGTGGTCCGTGGCTTCGACCCGGAGTGGACGCCGCCGTCCGGCGGGGCGCGGATGGGGATCGCCCTGCGCTGCGACGCTCCGGCGGAGGTCGACCGGGAGTACGCGCGGATGGTCGGGCTCGGCCACCGGAGCCGCCTGGAGCCCTGGGACGCCTTCTGGGGCCAGCGCTACGCGCAGCTCCAGGACCCGGACGGCAACCCGGTGGACCTGTTCAGCCCGCTGGCCTGAGCACGTCCGAGGTGTGCCCGGGTGCTCACGTCAGCGCGCTCAGCGGCACCCCGGCCAGGGCCCTGACCTCGCGGCTCAGGTGGGCCTGGTCGGCGTAGCCGACGGTGGCCGCGATCTCGGCGAAGGGGCGGCCCGCCCGGGCCAGTCCGACGGACCGGTTCATCCGCAGGATGCGCGCGAGCGTCTTCAGTCCGTAGCCGAACGAGGCTTGGCAGCGCCGGTGCAACTGACGCTCGCTGTACCCGGCGCGCGCCGCGCAGGCGGCGACCGGCTCGCCCGCCGCGAGCCCGGCGAGCACCTCGGGCACGATCGGGTCGGGCCTGATCGGGCCGGGGGCGTCGAGCCGGGCCGCGGCCAGCGCCCGCAGCAGCCGGCCGGGCGCGTCGGCGTCCGCGACGCGCTCGGTGGCGCGTTCGGTGAGGCGTTCGGTGAGGCGTTCGGGGGCGCGCTCGGTGAGGCGTTCGGTGAGGCGCCGGACGTCGGCGCCGGGCCACAGTGCGGCGAGCGGGACGCGGCGGTCCCGCAGTTCATGGGCCGGGACGCCGAGCACGACGGGCCCGGTGCCGGGGGCGAACCGCAGTCCGACGGTGGTCCCGCGCTGCGGCCCGGCCCCGACCAGTACGGCCGTGGTGTCGGGGCCGGCGACGAGCAGCTCGCCGCCGGTCCAGATCAGGTCGAGGCAGCCGTCCGGGAGGATCCGTTGCAGCCCGGGGGCGGCGGGGGTGCTCGTCCAGAGCACTCCGCCGGCTTCGGGCGCGTTGATTTCGGCGTACACGACCGCCCAGCATGCCGTACGCGGCGGCGCCGAGGGGCCGGGCCGGTGCGCCGCTTCGCTGCCCGGAGCGCGACCGGGAGCCGCTGGGATGCCCGGGGTTGCAGTGGTCCTCGGGGCGGTGGTCGTGGTCCTGGTGGTCCCGGTGGTCCCGGTGGTCACGGGCACGGCTCCGGCGGCCACTCGTCGCGGAGCCGGAGCAGCAGACCGTCCAGGTCGAGGTGGCGGGGTTCCGAGCCGTACGGCACGATGCGCTCGGTGGCGTGGAGGAAGGCCTTGACCGGCGCTGCCTCCGCGCGGAGGACGACCGTGTCGTTCCCGCCGCCGAGGGCGATGCAGACGGTCGCCGGGCCCGCCCCGCCACCCGGGTAGACGGACACGTCGCCCAGGCCCGCCCGGGTGTCCACGCCGGCGGCGAGCAGGTCGCGGGCGAACACCCAGGTGACCGGCTCGTCCAGGTCGACGTGGTTGTCCAGGTACACCGCGTACGGCTCCGCGAGGTCGTAGCGCAGGCAGGCGGCCACCGCGACGTTGAGGCCGGGGCAGACCACGGCCTGCAGCTCCAGCGGCATGGCGCAGACCTCGGCGGGCGTGCGCTGGCCGGGGACGCGCGGGGTCTCGGGGTGGGTCACGCCTCCTCCCCGGTCTGCTCGGTGCCGCCGCGGCCCAGGCGGAACAACTGCGGGGGTTCGGTCAGGTGGCGCCACTCCTGGTCGGGCCGGCCGGGGACCATCCGGCCGGCGTTGCGCCAGAGCAGCGCGAGGTGGGCGAAGATCGGGGATTCGTGCAGGATCGCGTCCTGCAGAATCGTTTCGTCTAGGGCGCCGAGGGCCCGGAAGTCGGAGCTCATACCGGAAACAACGAGCGGATGGGGCTGCGGCAACACCCCTGTTCCCCGACCCGCCGCAGCACCCCGTTCCCCGGGGTGCGCGGCCGGTCGTACAGGCTGGTCGTACGGGCTGGTCGTACGTGGCCGGTCGTGGGCGATGCGGGGGATCGGGCCGATGGGGCACCCGGCCAGGCGAGGCATCCGGCCAGGCGTGGCACCCGTCAGGCGTGGCGGGGCTCCCAGCGGAAGAGCCGGCGGGTGAGCGCGGCCGCGGCGGCCGTCCACGCGGCGAGCAGGAGCAGGCTGGGGGCCGCGTGCGCCCAGGTGTCGAGCAGGCCGAGCCCGGGCAGCGGCGGTCCGGACCAGGACTCGGCGCCGAACGCGCGCCCGAACCAGGCGGTGCGCAGCGCCTCGACCACGGGCGTCAGCGGCAGCGCGTGGGCCGGCGCCTGCAGCCAGTCGGGCAGCGAGCCGACCGGGGTGGCGACGCCGCCGGCGAACATCGACAGCAGCAGCACCGGCGTGGCGACCATCGGTGTCGCCTCGGCGCCCGGGGTGAGGCCGGAGAGCGCGGCGGCGAGCAGTGCGAAGAGCAGGAACCCGGCGCCCAGGACCACCAACGCCAGCAGCGGGTCGGTGGGCAGCGGGGCGTCGAACCAGAGGACGGCGAGGGCGCCGAGCAGCAGCACCTGGAGCAGCAGCACGGCCCCAGCGGCGCCGAACTGGCCGGCGAGGACGGCGCTCGGCGGCACCTCGGTGCCGCGCAGCCGCTTGAGGACGAGGTCGTCACGGCGGGCCACGATCCCGTTCAGCAGGTTGATGAACGCCGTGACCAGCGCGAACCCGACGAAGCCGAGGGTCGTGTACGCCGCCGCGTTCACGCCGCCGAGCTCCTTGCCGCGCAGCGGGGTCGCGACCGCGAGGTCGAGCAGGACGGGGAGCAGGAAGCCGATGAAGGTGGAGCGCCGGTTGCGCCAGAACACCTTCCAGGAGAGCCGGAACTGGGCGCGGGCGTAGTCGGGCCAGGTGAGGGGTCGGCGGGGGTCGGTCATCGGGTGGCCGCCTCTGCGGGAGTCGGGTCGGCGGGAGTCGGGTCGGCGGGGGTCGCTGCGGCGGGGTTGGGCGCGAGGGCGCCGGCGTCGCCGTCGGACCCGGCCGTGGGGTGCTCCGCGAGGCCGAGGAAGACGTCCTCCAGGGTGGCGCTGCGGGCCTCGATGCCGTCCAGCTCGACGCCGAGGTCCGCCGCCCAGCCGTGCAGCACGGCGAGCGCGGGGCCGGTCCGGTCCACGGTGTACACCGCGGTGCCGTTCTCGACCTGCGCCGACTCGCCCAGCACCAGCGGGAGTTGGCCGGGCCGGACGCCGGGCGGGAGGGGGAGGGTGATCCGGGTGCCGTGGCCGGCCAGCACCTGGGCGACGGTGCCGGTGGCGGCCAGCCGCCCCCGGTCCATGATGGCCACACGGTCGGCCAACTGCTGCGCCTCCTCCAGGTAGTGAGTGGTCAGCAGGACGGTGGTGCCGGCCGAGCGCAGCTCCCGGACCAGCTGCCAGGTCGTCCGCCGGGCCTCCGGGTCCATGCCGGTGGTCGGCTCGTCCAGGAACAGCAGCTCGGGGGTGTGCAGGACGGCCAACGCCAGGTCCAGGCGGCGCCGTTCGCCGCCGGACAGCTGCCCGACCTGGGTGCCGGACCGGCCGGTCAGGCCGACCAGCTCCAGCGCCTCGCCGGCCGGCCGCGCTCCGGTGATGAACGACCGCCAGGCGTCGACGGTCTCACGGACTGTCAGTTCCCTGAAGAAGCCGCCCTCCTGGAGCATCACCCCGGTCCGGCGGCGGACCGCGGCGCCCTCGGTGTACGGGTCCAGGCCGAGGACCCGGACGGTGCCCGCGCTCGGCGGGCGGTACCCCTCCAGGACCTCCAGGGTGGTGGTCTTGCCGGCCCCGTTGGTGCCCAGCAGGGCGAACAGTTCACCGCGCGCGACGGTGAAGGACACGCCGCGGACGGCCTCGTAATCGCCGTGGTTCCGGCGCAGTCCGCGGACTTCCACGGCGAGTTCCCCGGAAATGTCCGGGCCCTTTTCGAGTGTCATGGAAGACAGCGTGAAGGGTGGCGGCCGGTCCTTGCAAGAAGGCAGATAGTCGCAGGTCAGAGCCTATGTAAAAGGTCATGTGCAGGGGTGTGTCATTTTGCAGCGGGGAATTGCTGACATCCCCTACTGGGCGGCGTCCGGCCGCCCGGCGCATAGTTTTCCCATCGCCGGAAGCGAGCCGGAGAAAAGGAAACCGGAAAGCCGAGGCGCCCGTGGTGACCAGCCCCGCCGGGGCCGGCGCCGACACCCGAAGGGACACCGTCATGGCCGAGAACAAGAACGTCGAGAACGAGCAGTTCGACATCGAGATCGAGGAGCTGGACGACGTCAACGGCGCCGGCGTCAGCGTCAGCTCGCTGGGCTGCGCGGCCTGCCCGGTGTCGAGCTTCAGCTCGATCTCCAACAAGGCCGCCGAGACCGCGGCGGAGTAACGGGCCTGTGCCGCGGTGGGTCCGCCTCTTCGGGCGGGGTCACCGCGGCACCCCTGTTCGCGGACAGGCCCCAGTCGCACCACCGACAGTTCCCGGCTCCGGCCGGGGAGTTCCGAGCAGCAGAAGGAGAGCCGGGCCATGGAGAGCCTCCGGCACGAGCTGACGCGGTTCATCCAGCAGCCCGCCGCGTTTTCGGACCCACCCGCGCTCTACCGCCGGCTGCTGGCCGAGGCGCCCGTCCTGGACCTCGGCCGGGTCCATGTGGTCTCCGGCTTCGCGGAGATCATCACCGTCCTCACCCACCCCGGCACCAGCGTCGACGCGAGCGCCGTCGGCCTGCCCCGGGGCGGATCCACCGCGCTCGCCCGGATCGTCGGCCGGATGCTGCCGATGCGCGACGGCGCCGACCACACCCGGCTCAAGCGGCTCGCCACCACGGCGTTCAGCGCCCGGCGGCTGGAGCAGATTCGCGGGCGGATCGAGAGCACCGCCGACCGGCTGCTCCGCCCCCTGCTCGCCGCCGGTTCGTTCGACGTGGTGGCCGACCTGGCCGTACCGCTGCCGGTCGCCGTCTCCTGCGCCGTCCTCGACATCCCCGACTCCGAGCAGGAACGGGTCACCGGCTGGGCCGGACTCGTCGGCCGCGCCCTGCTGGACGACTTCGGCGACCGGGCCGACGACCGGCGGAGCGCCGAACTCGACGCCGGGTTCGAGCAGTTCCGCGACTACGTCGAGAAGCTGTGCGCTGCACGCGCCGCCGACCCCGGCGACGACCTGATCAGCCGGCTCACGGTCGCCCGCGCCGAGGGACGCCTGGACGACGAGGACCTGCTCGCCTTCGTGGTGATGCTGCTGGCCAACGGGCTGGAGACGCTGACCTCCGGACTGGCCGTCGCCGTCTGGCAGTTGCTCCGCACACCGGGCCTCGCCGAACGGCTCCGCGCCGAACCCGGGTGCGCCGAGGCCGTGTTCGACGAGGCGCAGCGGCTCGGCAGCCCGGTCCGGGCCAGCGCCCGCGCCCTCACCGCCGACGTCGCCGTGGGTGGCACCGTCATCCCGGCCGGCCGGGTCGCGCTGCTGCTCTACGCGGCGGCCAACCGTGACCCGCGGCGCTTCGCCGACCCGGACCGCTTCGACCCGGACCGGGCCGAGCTGCGCCACCTCGCGTTCGGCCACGGTCCGCACCACTGCCTGGGCGCCCCGCTCTCGCTGATGGCCGGCGCGGCCGTGCTGCGCGGGCTGGCGGCGGCGGGGGAGAGCAGGGAGCTGAGCACGCCGCTGACCGGGGCGACGGTGCCGTGGAGCACCCAGTTCGTGTTCGGCGGGATGCGGGAGCTGCCGGTGCGGTGCCCGGCGCGGACAGCGGAGCCGGTGGGGGTGGGGCGGTCATGAGCGGGACGACGACGAGGAAGCGGCGCGACCGCCGGCGGTCGGGCGGTGGCGGCGCGGGTGTTGGGGCTCCTGCGGCTGCTGGCTCTGGGACAGGGGCTGGGGCAGGGGCTGCGGCTGGGCGTGGCGGTGGGGGCGGGCCGGTGGCTACGCCGTCCTCCGCCGCGCAGTCGCCCGCCGCTGGGTCGTCCGCCGCCGAGCCGCCCGCTGTACCGATGCCTGCCGTGCCCGCGCCGGCCGGCGGGGCGACCGCGGTGGCCGCCGCCCGGGCCGCGGCCGTGCTGGAACCCGGGCTGGACCGCCCGGTGCGGCTGGTCGGCGCCCGGCTCTGGGCCGCCGCGGCCGCCCTGGCGCTCGCCGTCGGCGCCGGGACGGGCTGGGCGGTGTTCGGCACACTGCCGTCCACCCTCACCCTGCCGGCGGTCCTGGCGCACGGCAGCGCCCCCGAGACCGTCCGCGCCGACCGGGCGGGCGCACTGCTCGGCTACCGGGTCACGGCCGGCCAGCCGGTGGTCAAGGGCCAGCCGGTCGCGCTGCTGCGCACGCCGGACGGTGCGGAGGTCACTGTCCCGGCCCCGGCCGACGGCACGGTCAGCGCGCTGCTGGCCACACCGGGCGGCGAACTGGCCCCCGGCGCCGGCCTGGCCGCGCTGGACGCGAGCCACCGGCCCGCCACCGTACGGCTGTTCGCCACCACGCTCAAGGACGCCGGGCAGTTGGTGCCCGGGCGGGCCGTGCTGGTGCCGGTGCCCGGGGTGGGCAAGGTGCGTGCCGTGATCACGGTGGTGGAGCCGCTGCCGGTGCGGGCCGACTCGCTGGACGGGACCTTCCCCGTCCCGCTGCCCGGACTGCCGGCCGGCGCCGCCCCGGTCTGGACGGCGTACGCCGACCTACCTTTCCTGGCAGCGGAGTTGGCCGGCCCGGTGCCGGTCTCGGCCGCCGTCGACCTGGGCGCCCGGCACCCGTACCAGGCCGTGTTCGGGACGGGGGCCAAACGATGAGCCTCGACGTCCGGGAGACCGCGTCCGCGTCGCCCGCCCAGGCCGGCGGTCCGGCCCCGAAGACCTCTCCAGCCGGCGCGCCGCCACCACCGGTGCAGCGCCGGCGCCGCTACCTCCGCACCCCCGTCGTGCCGCAGATGGAGGAACAGGACTGCGGGGCGGCCTGCCTCGCCGTGGTGCTGGGCGCGTTCGGGCGGCGGGTGACGCTGCACGAGGCCTCGCGCGCCTGCGGGGTCAGCCGGGACGGCGTGAGCGCGGCCACCGTCGCGCGGGCCGCCGGCCGGTACGGGCTGGTGGCGCGCGGGCGGCGGGTGGTCCGCGGCGAGGGCCGGCTGCTCGGCCTCGATGGGCTCCAGGTGCCGTCGATGGTGCTGGTCACCGGGCCGCACTTCGCGGTCTTCGAGGGGATCCGGCGCGGCCGGGTCCGGATCAACGACCCCTCGCTGGGCGGCTACTCGGCCACCCCGGCGGAGTTCTGGGACTCCTTCGCGGGGATCGCGGTCGGCTTCGAGCCCGGGCCGGAGTTCGTCGCCGGCGGTCGGCGCCTGCCGCTGCTGCGCGCGCTGGCCGGGCGGATGCGGCCGTTCGCCGGGCCTCTGCTGCTGGCCGTCCTGCTCGCGGTGCTGCTGGCCGTCCCCGGGGTGGCCGCCGCCTTCCTGCTGCGCGCCTACCTCGGCTCGGTGGTGCTGTCCGGGACGACCGGCTGGGCCGTGCCGCTGACACTCACCGCGGCCGGGGTCGCGGCCACCGTCCTGCTCGGCACCTGGCTCCAGCAGCGCCTGGTCAACCGGGTGCTGGAGGCGATGGCCGCCCGCGCCTCGGCCGGCTTCCTCTGGCGGCTGCTCCGGCTGCCCGGGGCGTTCTTCCACCGCCGGCAGCTCGGCGGGCTGGTCACCCGGGTGCAGATGAACGACGGCCTGGCCATGCTGCTCTCCCACCGCACGGCCGGCGCCGCCGCCGCGGCCGCCGGGGCCGTCGTGCACCTGGCGGCGCTGTGCTCGCTGGAACCCCGGCTGGCCGCCGTCCCGGTGACGGTCGCCCTGCTGGACGTGCTGGCCCTGCGGGTCGCCGACTGGCGGCGCGGCGGGCTGGTGCACCGGCTGCACGCCGAGCAGTACAAGCGGGACGGCGTCGCCTTCGCCGGGGTGTCGGCGATCGAGACGCTGAAGGCCGAGGGCGCCGAGGACTCCTTCTTCCGCTCCTGGGCGGGCTGGCAGGCCCGGGCGATGGAGACCGGCCAGCGGGTCACCGAGGCCGTCATCGTGCCGCTCTCGCTGCCCGGCGTGCTCAACTCGGCGGCCGGCGCGGCCGTCGTGGTGGCCGGCACCGCACTGCTGATCGGCGGCTCGATCACGACCGGCACGCTGCTCGCCTTCCTGCTGCTGATGAACGGCTTCCTCCAGCCGGTCGGCCAACTGGTCGCCGTCGGATCGGAGTTCACCACGGCCCGGGCGCAGAACGCGCTGCTGGAGGACGTCGAGACCGCCGAACCCGACCCGTACCTGACGCCGGTCCTGGACGCCCCCGGGCCGGCCGCCGGCGACCGGCTGCGGGGCGAACTGGAGCTGCGCGATGTCTCGTTCGGCTACGACCCGAACCGCCCGGCCACCATCGAGGGGATCTCGCTGCGGGTGCGCCCCGGCGAGTGGGTCGCCGTGGTCGGCGGCAGCGGCAGCGGCAAGTCCACCGTGGCCCGGCTCGCGGCCGGGGTGCTGCGCCCCTGGACGGGCGAGGTGCTGCTGGACGGCCGGCCCCGCGAGGACTGGCACCGGGCCGTGGTGACCGGCCAGGTGGCCTACGTGGAACAGCAGTTGCGGCTCTTCGAGGGCACCTTCCGGGAGAACCTCACGCTCTGGAACCCGGCGGCGGACGAGGACGCGCTGCGGCGTGCGCTCGCCGACGCCGAGGCCGCCGACCTGGTCGCCCGGCGCGGCGGACCGGACGCCGGCCGGATCGAGGAGGACGCCCGCAACCTCTCCGGCGGCGAGCGCCAACGGCTGGAACTGGCCCGGGCGCTGGCGCTCGACCCGGTCCTGCTGGTGCTGGACGAGGCCACCTCGGCGCTGGACGCGCACACCGAGGCGGCCGTCAACGAGCACCTCCGCCGGCGCGGTGCGGCCTGCCTGGTGCTGGCCCACCGGCTCAGCACCATCCAGGCCGCCGACCGGGTGGTGGTGCTGGAGGCCGGCCGGATCGTCCAGCAGGGCACCCCGGCCGGACTGGCCGCCGTCCCCGGCCCGTACCGCACGCTGCTGGCGGACCGGGCCGCGGCGCCGGGCGGCGCCCCGGCACCGGTCGCCGGCCCCGCACCGGCGGGCCACCCCGCACCGATCGTGAAGGAGGAGACCTCATGACCACCGCGGCGACCGGGCCCCGGGCGGCGGCCGGCCGGGAGGTGCTCGCGGGGACCGTCGAGGCCAACCGCGCCGCCCTCGCCGGCGCCCTCGGCGCCCTGCACCCCGGGCGGCCGGGTGCGGCCCGGCCGGC
>NZ_JBEYVJ010000212.1:0-12394 GCF_040643935.1 Kitasatospora sp. NPDC047058
TGGTACTGCAGGGGGGACCCTGTGGGAGAGTAGGACGCCGCCGAACAATCATTCACAAAGAACCCCTGATCCCTCACGGATCAGGGGTTCTTTGCGTTGTGCCTCAGGTACGCTTTCCGGGTGAACACCTACTGGCACGTCGTGCTGCCACCGCTCTGCGCCTGACGGGCGCAGACGCTGACGGTTTGATCCGCAGTCCCGGCCGGCCCCCAGGGCGGCCGGTGTTCCTGTCGTGCGCCCGTTTCGAATCTGGTTCCTGACGCCATTCGGCGACGCATTCGACGACGGAAGACCACGACTGTGTTGAACCGCACCACTTCTGACGCTTCTTCTATCCGCCCCGCCACCGTTGTCCGACAGTCGGACCGGGCCGGCCTCCTGAGCGGCCCCGTCCCGATCCTCATCGCTGCCGTGCTGTGGGGGACGACCGGGACCGCCGGCTCGCTCGCGCCGGCCGGCGCGCCGGCCGCGGCCATCGGCTGTGCCGGGCTGGCCGTCGGCGGCCTGCTGCTGTTCCTGACCTCCCGGGGCGCGCGCTCGCTGCCCGGTGCCTGCACGCCGTCCGAGCGCCGGCTGCTCGGCCTGGGGGCCGTGGCGGTGGCGGGGTACCCGGTGACCTTCTATCCGGCGGTGGCCCGCACCGGGGTGGCGGTGGCCACGGTGATCGCACTGGGCAGTGCGCCGGTCTTCGCCGGACTGCTCTCCTGGCTCGCCGGGGAGGGGCGGCCGACCACGCGGTGGACCGCCGCCACCGCGGCCGCCGTCCTGGGCTGCACCCTGCTCGTGCTCGGGCCCGAACTCGCGGGTGGTGCCGGGTCCGTGGACCTGACGGGTGCCGCGCTGGCGGCGGGTGCCGGGCTGTCCTACGCGGCGTACTCGCTGATCGGCGGCAGGCTCATCGGGCGCGGAGGGCACTCCTCGGACGCGGTGATGGGGGTGCTGTTCGGCGTGGCCGCGCTGCTCGTCCTGCCGCTCGTGCTGTTCACCGGCCCGCACTGGCTGGCGACCACGCACGGGGCGGCGGTGGCGCTGTACCTGGCGCTGTGCACCGTGTTCCTGGCGTACCGGTTGTTCGGGCGCGGCCTGCGGCACACCGCGGTGTCGGTCGCGACGACGCTGACCCTGGCCGAGCCGGCCGTCGCGGCGGTCCTGGGCGTGACCGTGGTCGGCGAGCGGCTGCCGGCCGTCTCCTGGGGCGGGCTGGCCGTGCTCGCCCTGGGCCTGGCCCTGCTGACCGCTCCGGTCGGCGGCGGGCGCCGGTGACGCCGGGGGCCGGCCGAGGGTGAGAAGGCAGCCGGCCCGTCAGGTTCAGAGGCGGCCGGCGGCCTTGAGGGCGAGGTAGGTGTCGGCGAGGGCCGGCGCGACGGCGTTCGGCGGGGCGTCGAGGACGGTGACGCCCGCGCGGGTGAGGCGGTCGGCGGTCAGCCGGCGGTCGGCGCGGGTCTGTTCGGCGGCGGCCGCGCCGTACACGGCCTCGACGGTGCCGCGGCCGGCGGCCAGCTCGTCCAGGTGGGGGTCGGAGACCGAGGCGAGCACCACCTCGTGCCGCTTGGTGAGGAGCGGCAGCAGCGGCAGCAGGCCGTCCTCGACGGGCGCGGCGTCGAGCCCGGTGAGCAGGACGATCAGCGAGCGGTGCGGTGCCATCTTCAGCGCGGTGGCGACCAGCGAGCGCATGTCGGTCTCGTAGAGCGCGGGCTCCAGGACGGCCATCGCGGTGGTGAAGGCCGGCAGGATCTCGTTGGGGGAACGGCCGGCCACCGAGGCGCGCTTGCGCAGGTCGTGGGCGAGCAGGTCGACCCGGTCGCCGGCCTTGGTGGCGAGCGCGGTGAGCAGCAGCGCGGCGTCGAGCGAGGCGTCCAGCCGGGGGGCGTCGCCGACCCGGCCGGCGGAGGTGCGGCCGGTGTCGAGGACGACCAGGATGTGGCGGTCGCGCTCGGGGCGCCAGGTGCGGACGGCGACGGTGTGCCGGCGGGCGCTGGCGCGCCAGTCGATGGAGCGGATGTCGTCGCCGGGCAGGTATTCGCGGAGGGAGTCGAACTCGGTGCCCTGGCCGCGGGTCAGCACGGAGGTTCGGCCGTCGAGTTCGCGCAGCCGGGCGAGCCGGGAGGGCAGGTGCTTGCGGCTGTTGAACGGCGGCAGGGCGCGGACGGTCCAGGGGACGAGGTGCGAGCCCTGGCGGCCGGCCAGGCCGAGCGGACCGAGCGAACGGACCGTCACCTTGTGGGCGTGGTGGTCGCCGCGGCGGGCCGGGGCGAGCGCGGTGGTGACGCGGCGTCGCTCCCGGCCGGGGACGAGCAGGGTGTGCCGGGAGGCGGCGGTGCCGGTGCCGGGCTGCCAGGCGGACGGGGCCCAGGCGTCGCGGATGCGGGCCCGGAGCGGCCGGCCGGCGGGGTTGGTGACGGTCAGTTCGACGGAGGCGGGTTCGCCGAGGCGGACGGTGGTGTCGCCGCCGCGGGTGATCCGCAGGCTGCGGACCGGGGCGGCGAGCACCAGGTCGACGGCGACGGCGAGCAGGACCGTGCCGGTGACGGCGGCGATGCCGGTCCAGGAGGGCAGGAGCAGGCCCACGACGAGCGCGCCGAGTGCGGCGAGCAGGGCGGTTCGCCCGGTGAGGGCCATGCGGTGCGCTCCTTCGTCGAAGCGGTCGAAGCCGTCGAAGCGGTTGGCGGTCGGTGCGGTTGCGGGGTCGCTGCGGTTGCGGTGGTCGCTGCGGTCGGGGCCGGGGGACCGACGGTCAGCGGGGGGCGGGCGTCTGGGCCAGGACGGCCTGGATCACCGAGTCCGCGGTGACGCCCTCCATCTCCGCCTCGGCGCGCAGCGCGACCCGGTGCCGCAGGGTGGGCAGGGCGAGCGCCTTGACGTCGTCGGGCGTGACGTAGTCGCGGCCGGCCAGCCAGGCCCAGGCGCGGGAGGCGGCGAGCAGGGCGGTGGCGCCACGCGGGGAGACGCCGATGGAGAGCGACGGGGACTGCCGGGTGGCCCGGCAGAGGTCGACGATGTAGGCGAGCACCTCGGGAGAGACGGTGAGCTTGGCGATCTGCTCGCGGGCGGCGGCGACGTGCTCGGGGCCGGCGACCGGGCGGACGCCGGCGGCGGCGAGGTCGCGCGGGTCGAAGCCGGCGGCGTGCCGGGCGAGGACCTGGTACTCCTGGTCGCGGTCGGGCAGCGGCAGGATCAGCTTGAGCAGGAAGCGGTCGAGCTGGGCCTCGGGCAGCGGGTAGGTGCCCTCGTACTCGACCGGGTTCTGCGTCGCGGCGACCAGGAACGGGACGGGCAGGGCGCGCGGCTCGCCGTCGACGGTGACCTGGTGCTCCTCCATGGCCTCCAGCAGGGCGGCCTGGGTCTTCGGCGGGGTGCGGTTGATCTCGTCGGCGAGCAGCAGGTTGGTGAAGACCGGGCCGGGCTGGAAGGAGAACTCGGCGGTGCGGGCGTCGTAGACCAGCGAGCCGGTGACGTCGCCGGGCATCAGGTCGGGCGTGAACTGGATGCGCTTGGTGTCCAGGCTGAGCGCGGTGGAGAGGGTGCGGATCAGCAGGGTCTTCGCCACGCCGGGGACGCCCTCCAGGAGCACGTGGCCGCCGCAGAGCAGGGCGACGACGAGGCCGGTGACGGCTGCGTCCTGGCCGACCACGGCCTTGGCGATCTCGGCGCGCAGGGCGGTCAGCGCCTGCCGGGGGTCGGTCGGGCCGGCGGGGGTGGCGGCGGTGTCCGGGCCGGGGGTGATGCGGAGCTGGGCGGTGGCCTGTTCGGTCACGGCTTCCGTACCTGCCTTTCGAGGGCGTCGAGGTCGTCGGCGAGCCGCAGCAGCGCGGCGTCGTCGGTCGGGGGCGGGCCGTACAGGAGAGCCCGTACGTCCCCGGCGGGCTGCTCGGGGAGGCGGTCGGCGATCGCCGCGCAGAGAGCGGTGGGGTCGGGTGCGCCGGCGACGGGCGGGACGCCCAGGGCCGGGGCGAGGCGGTGGGCGGCGGCCCGGCGCAGGGCGTCGGCGGCACGGCCGCGGGCCTTGGCCCGGCGGTAGAGGCGGGCCCGGCCCTCGGTGGTCTCGGCGGCGCGGACCACCACGGGCAGGTTCTCGCTGACGACCGGGCCGAGCCGGCGGCCGCGCCAGAACGCGGCCAGCAGGACGGCGACGGCGAGCTGGTACGCGGCCCAGCGCCAGCCGGCCGGGATGTAGTCGGTGAACTGCTTGTGGCCGACGCCCGCGGGGAGCGGGGCGGAGTAGTCCGGCAGCAGCCAGGTGAGGTCGGACTGCGAGCCGAGCAGGCCGAGGGCGAGCGAGGCGTTGCCGTCCTTCTGGACCAGCTCGTTGCGGAGGAAGTCACCGCTGCCGAGCACGATGACCTGGGTGTCCTTGCCGGTCGGCACGGCCACCAGGGGGTAGCCGTGGCCGCGCTGGTAGCAGCCCTCGCCGCGGCTGCCGGTGGTGTAGAGCAGGCCGCCGAGGTGGGCGCTGCCGGCCCGGACGGCCTCGGTGAGCGAGCACTGGGCCTCGGTGCTGCGGACCCGGGCGTACGGCGGGCCGCCGTCCTCGTCGGAGGGACGGACGCCGGGCACGAGCGCGCTGAGGGCGGCGGGGCCGGGGGAGATCAGGACGAGCCGGGTGTGCTTGGCGGCGGCGAGGGTGCGCAGCTGGTCGGGGCCGAGCAGGTCGGGTTCCGGGACGACGAGGGTGTCGTGGGCGCCCGCGCGGCCGGGGAGCGTGGTGGTGATGTCGACCTTGAGGCCCTCGCGCTGGAGCAGGGCGATCACCGCGTGGCTGCCGGAGGGGTCGTAGGAGCGCGGGTCGAGCGGCGGGTAGCGGCGTTCCTGGTTGAAGGCGGCCAGCACGATCGCGGCGAGCACGACCAGGGCGGCGGTGAGCAGGAACCAGCGCGAGCGGCGCCACAGGCTCCGGCCGGTGGGTGCGAGGCTGCTCGGGGCGGCCTTCGGCGGGGTGGCGGGGGCGGGGGCCGGCGGCACGGGGGGCGCGGCCGGTCCGGGGGCGGTGGTGGTCATGCCGCTCCTCCCGGGGCCGCGGCGAGGGCCGGGCGGGCGCGTTCGAGGGCCTGGTCGAGCTCGCGCAGCAGCTGGTACGCGCCCTGGTCGGCGGTGCGCTCGCCGAAGGCGATGTCGTCGAAGGTGCGGGCGGCGGTGGTGAGGCCGGCGGCGTGGGCGGGCAGGACGCGGCCGGCTTCGGTGGCCGCCTCGTCGGCGGTGCGGCCGGGGCGGGTGTCGAGCAGGGCGCGCTCCTCCAGGGCCCGGACGATCGCGCGCATCTGTTCGCGGACGGCCTCGGTCCACTGCCCGGCGGCGGCGTGCCGTTCGGCGTCGGCCCGGTACTGGGCGGCGCTGCGCGGTCCGGCGGAGCCGAAGACGTCGAGCGTGGTGCGGGCGGCCCGCCGGGGTGCGCCGAGGCGCCACCAGAGGGCGCCGCCGAACAGCACGGCGACCACCAGGAAGAGCACCAGGGCGGTGGTTCCGGTGGTGCCGTCGCCCGCGATGGCGTCGAGGGCGTCGTCGATCCGGTCCATGAACCAGTCGTAGATCCGCTCCTGGAGGCTCGGGTCGTGCCGGTGGTAGTCGGCCTTGAGCAGCTCGTCGCGGACGGCGTCGCGGGCCGGGTCGCGCGGAACGGTGACCGGGGCACCGCCCGCGGCCAGGACCTTCTCCCCCCAGTTCGGCATCCGGCTCAGAGCCTTGCCGGGTTCGGGCCGTCCTGGTCGCCCCAGCCGGCGCCGCCGTACTCGGGCAGCCCGGCGGCGCGGGCCAGCTCGATGTCCAGGGCCTCGCGGCGGATCCGCTGGTCGACGTAGCGCAGGACGGTGATGGCGGCGCCGAACGGGATGGTGAGGGTGGAGGCGAGGACGGCGCCGACCGCGTTCATCACGAGCATGGTGGACGGGACGGTGGGGTCGGCCGTGCCGGCCTGGTCGATCAGGCTGTCGAAGCCCAGGACCATGCCGATGACGGCGAACGGGGTGGCGATGACCATCGCGACCACGAAGCTGAGCACCAGGGCGAGCAGGCTGATGCCGAACTGCCGCCACCAGGCGCCGCGGACCAGCCGGCGGGAGCGGGAGAGCGCGGCGATGACGCCCTGCTTCTCCAGCATCAGTGCGGGGGCGGCCAGGCTGAGCTGGATCCCGACCCAGGCGGCGACGGGAAGGCTGAGCAGACCGACGACGACCAGGAGGCCGGCGATGGCGGGTTCGCTCGCACCCGCCACGAGGTAGCCGATGAGCGGGGTGAAGCCGAGCAGCAGGATGCCGCCCACGATCAGGCCGGTGAGCAGGCTGAGCCCGAGCATCCGCAGCAGCTGGGGCCGGGCCTCGCGCCACGCCTCGCCGACGCTGGCGGACTTCCCGAGGATGGCCCGGCTGACGACCATGGTGAGCAGGGCCGAGGCGACGACGCCGATCAGCAGGCCGAAGGGGAGGGTGACCAGGGCGGAGACGACCCGGGTGAACTGACCGGTGTCGCCGTTGATGGCGAGCTGGGCGGCGAGGCTCCCGCCCTGTTCGACGACGGCGAGGCCCAGCGAGAGGCCGAGCGTGGTGCGCCAGTGCGTGCGGATGGTCGAGACCGCGCCGTCGAGGAGCTCGCCGATGCCGAGCGGGCGCAGCGGGATGATGCCGGGCTTGGGGCTGACCGGGGCGCCCCAGCCGTAGGGGCCGGGCTGGCCGTACTGCGGTCCGCCGTACTGGGGGCCGCCGTGGCCGGCGCCCCAGCCCTGGGGCGCGGCGGGTGCGCCGTGGGGTGGTACCGACTGTCCGGGCACGGCGGCGGGTGCGTCGGCCGGGGGCCGGACCTCGTCGCGGGGCGGCTCGGACGAGCTGGGCGAGGCCCAGCCCGGAGTGTCGGTCATCACTGCTCCTCGGAGGGGCGTCAGGGTTCGCGGCGCCGGGTGGATCTTCATCCGCGCGCAGCGCCCATCGTGCCATGGTGCTCGGACGGGCCCCAGGGGTATCCGGTTGCTGAACGGCAACGGGGGCCCGGCGGGCGCCCGGTGGGTCGTTGCGGGGGCTCGCGGATCGGTTCGCGCCAGGACATTCGTCCGGTATGGCCGGAATTCACCGGGCGGGGACTTGGCCGTTCTGGAGCAAAGGGACTGCTGTGCGGCAGGTCACAATCCGGTAATGAGAAGATGGATGCATGAAGGGACGCGTCCTCGTCGTTGATGACGACTCCGCACTGGCCGAGATGCTCGGCATCGTGCTGCGTGGTGAGGGTTTTGAGCCGTTTTTCGTCGCGGATGGGGACAAGGCGCTAGCCGCGTTCCGGGAGACCAAGCCTGACCTGGTGCTGCTCGACCTCATGCTGCCCGGTCGGGACGGCATCGACGTCTGCCGCCAGATCCGGGCGGAGTCCGGCATCCCGATCGTCATGCTGACCGCGAAGACGGACACCGTCGACGTCGTGGTCGGGCTGGAGTCGGGTGCGGACGACTACGTCACCAAGCCGTTCAAGCCCAAGGAGCTGGTGGCCCGGGTGCGGGCGCGACTGCGCCGTGCCGAGGAGCCGACGCCCGAGCAGCTGACCATCGGCGACCTGGTGATCGACGTGGCCGGCCACTCGGTGAAGCGGGACGGCCGGGGCATCCCGCTGACCCCGCTGGAGTTCGACCTGCTGGTCGCGCTGGCCCGCAAGCCCTGGCAGGTGTTCACCCGCGAGGTGCTGCTGGAGCAGGTCTGGGGGTACCGCCACGCCGCGGACACCCGACTGGTCAACGTGCACGTCCAGCGGCTCCGCTCCAAGATCGAGAAGGACCCGGAGCGCCCCGAGATCGTGGTGACCGTCCGCGGCGTCGGCTACAAGGCCGGACCCAGCTGACGTGATGTACCAGGCTGACGAGACCCCGTCGGGTTCCGCGACCGACGGGGGCGCCGCCGCCGTGCGCGGAGACGTGCTGAGCTCGACCACCCGGAGCCGCCGCCGGCGCGGCCTCGCGTCCCTGCTCGCACCGGTGACCCGTCAGCTGCGCCGCCCGCTGCACCGGCTGGTGGCGCTGTACCGCCGCTCGATCCAGCTGCGGGTGGTCGCGGCGACCCTGCTGCTGTCCGTCGTCGTGGTGGCGGTGCTCGGCGTGGTGGTGGTGGCCCAGGTCCGCAACGGCCTGCTGGACACCAAGAAGGACTCGGCGCGCAGCCAGGCCCGGTCCGGCTTCCAGGCCGAGCTGAAGAAGATCGACGAGGCGAAGGACCTGCGGCTCAAGGTCGGTTCGACCGCCGACCCGGCCACCGACGACCTCGGCGCCTGGCTGCTGCGGCAGGTCGGCGACCTCGCGGCCAGCGGGCAGAGCGTCTACTCGGTGATCGCCATGCTGCCCGACGGCCAGCCGGTCTCGGCGCAGAACACCGGCCTCGGGCCGCGCTACTCCAGCGACATCCTGCCGAACAGCATCCCGGACACCCTGCGGGCCAGGGTCTCCTCCGAGGCGGGCATCTTCGACCAGCCGACGGTGATCCACCGGGCCCCGGACGGCGGGGGCGGCACCGAGCCCGGCCTCGCCATCGGCATGTCGTTCTCCGGGCCCGCCCCCGGGACCTCGTACCAGCTGTACTACGTCTTCTCCTTCGGCCAGGAGACCAACACGCTCGGCCTGGTCACCGGCACGCTCGCCACCGCCGGCGTGTTCGTGGTGATCATGATGGGCGGCATCGCCTGGCTGGTGGTGCGCCAGGTGGTGACCCCGGTCCGGATGGCCGCCGGGATCTCCGAGCGGCTCGCCGCCGGGCACCTGGAGGAGCGGATGAAGGTCACCGGGACGGACGACATCGCCCGCCTCGGGGAGTCCTTCAACCGCATGGCCAACGCCCTCCAGGCGCAGATCCGCCAGCTGGAGGAGCTCTCCCGGGTGCAGCGGCGCTTCGTCTCGGACGTCTCGCACGAGCTGCGCACCCCGCTGACCACGGTCCGGATGGCCGCGGACCTGATCTACGACAGCCGCGAGGACCTGGACCCGATGGCGGCGCGCTCGGCCGAGCTGCTCCAGGGCCAGCTGGACCGCTTCGAGTCGCTGCTCGCGGACCTGCTGGAGATCAGCCGCTTCGACGCCGGCGCCGCGATCCTGGACGCCGAGCCGGTCGACCTGCGCGAGATCGTCGGCCGGGTGATCGAGGCCGCCGACCCGCTGGCCCAGGCCAAGGGCAGCGCGGTCGTGGTCCGCGGCGACGGCGAGCCGGTGCTGGCCGAGGTCGACTCCCGCCGGATCGAGCGCATCCTGCGCAACCTGGTGGTCAACGCGCTGGAGCACGGCGAGGGCCGCGACGTCGTGGTCCGGCTGGGCTCGGCCGACGGCGCGGTCGCGGTCGGCGTGCGCGACTACGGCATCGGGCTCAAGCCCGGCGAGGCGTCCCGGGTGTTCCACCGCTTCTGGCGGGCCGACCCGTCCCGGGTGCGCACCACCGGCGGTACCGGGCTCGGCCTCTCCATCGCGGTCGAGGACGCCCACCTGCACGGCGGCTGGCTGCAGGCCTGGGGCGAGCCCGGCGGCGGCTCGCACTTCCGGCTCACGCTGCCGCGCACCCGCGGCGGCGAGATCAGCCGGGCGCCGTTCCGGCTGGAGCCGGAGGACTCCCGCAACAACCGGGGCCTCGGCTCCTACGGGACCCCGTACCGGCGGGCGATCCGCCCGGCGGGGGCCACCGCGCTGACCGCCACCGAGGACCCGGCCGTGCCGGAGACCCCGGACGGCGGCGGCAGCGGCTTCGGCAGCGGGCTGGGCGGCGTCCTGAGCCTCGGCCCCGGCCTCGGCGCCCCCCGGCTGCCCGAGGGGCCGCGCGCCGACCCCTCGGACGTGCGCACCGCCGGCGCCGGGTACGGTGCCACCGGAGCCCAGGTCATGGTGGACCCGACGCCGGGGCGGCCGTCGGTGGCACAGCGGACGGCGGAGCCGGACCTGGCGGTCGCGGCGCAGGCCGGACACGGCACGGGCGGGACGGACATGGAGGGGTCGCAGCGTGCGAAGGACCAGCAGCAGGACTGAGCCGCGGCTGGCCGCGGTGGCCGGTACGGTGCTGGGCGCCCTGCTGGCGAGCGGCTGTGCGGCCATGCCGGACTCCGGCGGCATCGGCAAGGTGGAGCTGTCGCAGGGCTCCGCGGACAAGAACCTCCAGGTCAGGGTCTTCCCGCTGGAGCCCGCCAAGGGCGCCAAGCCGACCGAGCTGCTGATCGGCTTCCTGGACGCGCTGACCGCGGACGAGAGCTACGAGACGGCACGCAAGTACCTGACCGACGACGCGGGCGCGCACTGGAACCCGGAGGCGGGCATCCAGGTGCTCGCCTCCCTCACCAACCCGCGGACCAACCAGACCGTGACGGACGCCGACACCTCGGTCTCCGTGGGGCTGCCCGGCAAGGTCGTCGCCAGGGTGGACGACAAGCACGCGTACACGTACGCGGACGGGCAGTCGGACGTCGAGCTGCCGTTCACCTTCGCCCGGGAGAAGGGCGGCGAGTGGCGGATCGCCAAGCTGCCCGACGGTCTGATCATCAACCAGACCAACTTCCGCAACAGCTACCGCCAGGTGGACCGCTTCTTCTACGCGGTCAAGGACCCGTCGTCGGCGCGGACCACGGCGGCCGGGGCCGCGTCGGCCGGTGCCGACGTGCTGGTCGCCGACCCGGTCTACCTGCGGCGCCGAATAGACCCGCTGACCGCGGCCGCCAAGGCCGTGGTCGCCGGACCGTCCGACTGGCTGTCGCCGGTGGTCCGGTCCGCCTTCCCGGACGGCACCGTCGTCGACCGGGTGAGCGTCGACGAGGGCCGCACCGCACACGTGGTGCTGGGCGGTGTCGACCTCGGCCCGGCGATCGCCTGCCGGCAGATGGCCACCCAGCTCCTCTACACCCTCGCCGACCAGGGCAAGGGGCAGGTGGAGCGGATCGAGCTGAAGGGCCCGGGCGGCACCGGCTGCCAGCTGAGCCGCGGTGAGGCGGCCGTCACCGGCCCCGGTGCGCTGGCCGGCGTCGCCGCCGACAAGCAGTACTTCCAGCGTGCCGAGGACGGCGTCCTCATGGAGGCCGCGGGGGACACCAACGGCGCCCCCGTCCGCGGCCCGCTCGGCCGGCCGCAGCCGAGCAAGCAGCCGCTCGGCGCGATCGCGGTCGCCCGGGACGGCGAACGCGCCGCGGCGATCGGCGGGAACGGCCACCAGCTGTACGCGGTGGCGCTCGCGGACAGCGGACAGGCGATGCCCGACCCGGTGCTCACCACCCAGCCCCGGCCGGGCGACCGGGCCGAGGACGGGCTCGCCTCGCCCAGCTGGGACGGCCGCGGCGACCTCTGGGTGGTCGATCGCGACCCGCTGAACCGGCGGGTGCTGATGGTGCGCGGCAACAAGGCCTACCCGGTCCCGGTCGAGGGATTGGAGGGCAGGAGCGTGCAGGACCTCAAGATCTCCTCGGACGGCGTCCGGATCGCCCTGGTGCTGAAGGACGCCACCGGGGGGCGGTCGCTCTGGCTCGGCCTGGTGCTGCACGGCGGGACCAAGGACTCGCCCGGCGCGCAGATCGCCGGGCTGCGCCAGGTCGCGCCGGTGCTCACCGACGTCGCCTCGGTCTCCTGGGCGGAGTCCGACCAGCTGCTGGTGCTGGGCAAGGAGAACGGGCGCCTGCAGCAGCTGCACTACATCAGCACGGACGGCTCGCAGAGCAGCGACGCCCCGCTGCAGGGCGGCGAGGGGATGTCCTCGGCCACGGCCTCGGAGTTCAGCGGGGAGACCGCGATGCAGGCACAGGCGCAGGTGCCGCCGGTGCTGGCGCGGCAGGCCGCCGACGGCAAGATCTACCGGCTGGTGAACAGCCAGTGGCGGGAGGTCAACCCGAACCTGCACGCCGCCGCCTTCTTCTATCCGGGCTGATACCGGGGCTCACGGCCGGGGCTCACGGCCGGGGCTTACGGCCGGGGCCTCCGGCCGCGCCGGCCGGCGCGGTGCGGCTCAGGTCCGGCCGGCGCCCGGTGCTCCGGCGCCCGGTGCTCCGGCAGCCGGTGCTCCGGCAGCCGGTGCTCCGGCGGCCGGGCGGTGCGGCACGGCGGCCGCGACCGTCGCGGCCGCCTTCGGCGGGAGGCCGGCGCTGGTCAGGGCCCGGGCGGCCTCGGCGAGGCTCGCACCGGTGGTCACCAGGTCGTCCACCAGGACCGGCTGACGTCCGGTCAGCCGGCAGTCCGCGCGCGGCAGCACGGTCAGCGCGCCGTGCAGGTTGCGCCGGCGCTCGGCGGCGGTGAGACCGGCCTGGTCGGCGACCGGCCGGGTGTGCCGCAGCAACGGCGCGGCCCGCACGTCCAGCCCGGCCCGGCGCAGCGACCGGGCGGCGGCACCGGCCAGCCGGAGCGTCGGGTCGTGACCGCGGGCGCGGACGGCGGAGCGGGCGGAGGGCATCGGGACCAGCAGCAGGGGGGACAGCCCGGCGCGCG
>NZ_JBEYVJ010000213.1:0-12343 GCF_040643935.1 Kitasatospora sp. NPDC047058
CACCCGGCTCCGCGCACCCCTCCGGGGTCGCGGGCCGCCGCGGAGTAGCGGACGGCGGGCGGCGTCGTCACACTGCGAGGATGCCGTCCCCCACGCAGCGCGCTCTGGCCAAGGTGCCGGCCGGGCTGCGCCCGTTCCTGGTCAGGCACCGCAGGCTGGTGAAGTTCCTGCTGGTCGGCGGCGCCTGCTTCGCCCTGACCACGGTGCTCAACTTCTCGCTGAAGTTCACCGTGCTGGAGCACAAGCCGGTGGTGGCGCTCACCATCGCGACCGTGGTGGCCACGACGGTCTCGTACGTGCTCAACCGGCAGTGGTCCTTCCGGGCGGTCGGCCGCCGCCGCGAGGTGCTGCTCTTCCTGCTGGTCAGCACGGTGGCGATCGGCGTCAACGACCTCCCGCTGGTCGCCTCGCGCTACCTGCTGGAGCTGCGCGAGCCACGGGTGACGGCGTTCACCCAGGAGGTGGCGGACTTCCTCAGCGGGATGGTCGTGGGCACCTTCGTGGCGATGCTCTTCCGCTACTGGGCGATGCGGCGCTGGGTCTTCACCCGTCCCGCCGAACCGGCCGCCGCCCCGGCGGAGCAGCCCCAGCGGATCTCCTGAGCCGGGCCCCCAGCAGGGCCCCGAGCAGGGGCCGGAGCAGGGCCCGGAGCGGGACGCCGGACCGTCCGCCGCCTGCCCCGGCCCGCCGGGAGCGGTCGGCCGAACGCGGTTACGCTGCAAACGACGAAGCACCCTGAGGCGGGTGGACGGCAGCCGGACGGGGTGAGGCGATGCGCGAGACGGACGCCCTCCGGGCCGGGCCGGCCAGCCAGCAGGGCATGCGCCGGTCCAACCTGGCGCTGGTGCTCGGGGTGATCGCGCGGGCCGCGCGCTCCCGGGCCGAGGTGGCCGCCGACACCGGGCTGACCCGGGCCGCCGTCTCCTCGCTCGCGGAGGAGCTGATCGCGGCCGGACTGGTGGTCGAGGAGGGCCCGGCCGCGCCCAGCGGCAAGGTCGGCCGGCCCGGCACCGCACTGGGCCTCAACCCCGGCGGCCCGGGCGGGCTCGGTGCCGAGATCGGGGTGGAACACCTGGGCGCCTGCGTGGTCGACCTGCGCGGCGAGGTCCGCGCCTGGCGCCGGCAGGAGATCCGCAACCGGGACCGGCAGCCCGCCGCGGTGATGGCCGACCTGGCCGAGCTGCTGCGCCGGGCCACCGCCGATGCGGGCCTTCGTCCGGCCGGGCTGACGCTGGCCGTGCCCGGGCTGGTCGGCGACGGCGGCGGCGTGCTCCAGCGGGCCGCCAACCTGGGCTGGCAGGACGTGCCGGTCGCCGCCGAGCTGCGTCTGGCACTGCGCGTGACGGGCGCCGACCAGCTGGCCGAGCTGCCGCTCGACGCCGACAACGAGGCCAACCTGGGCGGGCTCGCCGAACTCTGGCTGGGCGGCGGACCGGACCACTTCCTGCACGTCTCCGCCGAGGCCGGGGTCGGCGGGGCGATCGTGGTCGGCGGCCGGCTGCTGCGCGGCGCCCGCGGCTACGCGGGCGAGCTGGGCCACGTGCCGGTGCGCCCGGACGGCCCCCGCTGCGCCTGCGGGGCGAACGGGTGCCTGGAGCAGTACGCGGGGGAGAACGCGGTGCTGCGGGCGGCCGGCCTGGAGGGGATCCGCGGCGACTGGGTGGCGCTGCTGGCCGAGCGGGCCGAGGCCGGCGACGAGGAGGTCCGTACGGCGCTGGCCGGGGCGGGCGCGGCGCTGGGCATCGCGTCCGCCGGTGCGGTCAACCTGCTCGACCCGGCCGAGGTGGTGCTGGGCGGCGGCTACGCCCAGCTGGCGCCCTGGCTGTTGCCGGCCATGCGGGCCGAACTGGCCGCCCGGGTGACCGTCCGCCCGTGGTCCGACGAGCGGCTGACGGTCTCCCGGCTGGGCCGCCGCGGCCCCCTGCTCGGGGCCGCGGTCGGCGTGGTCCGGGCGATCGTGGCCGACCCGGGCCGGCTGGCGGCCACGCCCTGAGCCGCGGACGCCCGGGCCGGTGCCGTTCTCGGCACCCGCCCGGGCGTCCGCGGCCGCTACGCCTCGACGAGCTCCCGGGTGCGGTGGCCCGGCCGGCCGATGACGGCCGCGACGGTGATCCCGACGCCGACCAGCGCCCAGGCCAGCAGCACCAGCAGCGGCATGGCCAGGTTGGTGGCACCGAAGTAGGCGATCGAGCGGGTCGCGTCCGTGCCGGCGCCGTTCGGGATCCACGCGCCGATCGCCCGCCAGAACGGCGGCATCATCGGCGGCGGGAAGACCCCGCCCGCGCTCGGGTTGCCGAGCACCACGAAGACCAGCACCGCGATGCCGATGCCGATGATGTCGAACAGGCACTGCAGCGCCATGGTGAACGCACCGACCGCGAAGACCACCAGGGCGCCCACGCCGGCCAGGCCCCAGAACGAGCCGGGCAGCGCGTCGAGCACCGGACCGACGATCACCGCGCCGCCGATGCCGGCCGCGACCGAGTACAGCGCCAGCGTGCCGAGCCGGAGCACCGCCCGGTCGGTGTTGGCGGGCTTGGCGCCGGCGCTGATGCCGAGGATCGAGGCGACCAGGTAGCCGCCGACGCACCAGCCGATCACCAGGTAGAAGGAGGTGAGACCGTTCGGGTCGCCCTTGGCCAGCGGTACCACGTCCTGGGTCTTCACCGTCCGGCCCTGGGTCTTCTCCAGCGCGGTGACGATGGTGTCGGCCGCCCGGGCCGCGGACGGGCCGCGGGCGCCGCCGACCAGCAGGGTGTCCTCGGTGCCGGCCGGGTTGAAGACCAGCGCGGCGTAGATCTTCTGGTCCTTGATCTGCTGGGCCGCGGTCTCCGCGTCCGGAGCGGTGACGGCCTTCACGGCGTCGTCCGGTACCGACTCCAGCGCCCCGACCAGCTTGGGGGAGACCTGCGGCGGGGCGACCACCGCGATCGACAGCTCGTGCGGCGTCGGGTGGTGGAGGGCGCCGACGTAGGAGGTGATGAAGCCGAACTGGAGCAGGAGCACGGCGATCACCATGAGCGCCGTGCGCGGGGTGACCGCTCCCTTCAGTTCGGCGACGAGGCCCTTGCTCGGTACCTGCCCGGGGGCGGCCATGCACATCTCCTTGTCCGGAGTCGGTCGGGGAAAGCAAATACTTCATACCATGAAATAGTTTCGGGGCCGGGCATCCCGCACCGCGGTCCGGCCGGGCGGGCTGCGGGATACTGGCGCGGTGAGTGCGGCGAATGACGAAGAACCCCTGCTGGCGGTGGAGCGTGAGGTCGCGCTGATGTTCCGGCGGGGCCGCGCCCGTGTGGCGGAACTCTCGCGGCGGGTCCACCCGCAGCTGGAGGGCGCGGCCTACGGCATGCTCGGCTACATCGAGGAGGCCGGGCGGGTGCGGGTGACCGACGTGGGCGCGCACTTCGGGGTGGGCAAGGCCACGGTGAGCCGGCAGATCCGGGCGCTGGAGGAGCTGGGCCTGGTGGCCCGCGAGGTGGATCCGCTGGACCGCCGCTCCGCGCTGGTCTCGCTGACCGAGGACGGCCGGCGGCGGTACCTGGGCGCGCGGGCCGCCCGGATGGAGCGGGTGCGCGAGCTGCTGGGCAACTGGGCCGAGGACGACGTCGTCCGCTTCGCCGAGCTGCTGCACCGCTTCAACCACGGGATCGGCGAGCCGGCCGCGGGCTGAGCGGCCGGGGAGGCGAAGGCCCGGGATCCATGAGATCCCGGGCCTTTACTCGGCCTTGAAGAAAGTTGCCCTAAGCAACCATCGCTCTTATGGTTGCCGAGGGCAACGATTTCCCGCGTCCCCGCGTCCCCGCCGCCGCCGTCCCCGCCGAGGCATCCGAAGCCTCCGAAGCACCCGAAGGACCCAGATGACCGTCACCACCACAGCCACCACCGGAGCCGCCGCCGTCGACGACCAACCGATGACGCACCGGCAGGTGATGGAGGCGCTGTCCGGGCTGCTGCTCGGCCTCTTCGTCGCCGTGCTCTCGTCGACGGTCGTCTCCAACGCGCTGCCCCGCATCCTCACCGACCTGCACGGCGGCCAGTCCGCCTACACCTGGGTGATCACCGCCACCCTGCTCACCCTCACCGCCTCCACCCCGATCTGGGGCAAGCTCTCCGACCTCGCCAGCAAGAAGCTGCTGCTGCAGATCGCCCTGGTCATCTACATCGCCTCCTCGGCGCTGGCCGGCCTGTCGCAGAACACCGGCGAGCTGATCGCCTGCCGCGCCCTGCAGGGCATCGGCGCCGGCGGGGTCACCGCACTCGCCCAGATCTGCCTGGCGGCGATGGTCCCGCCGCGCGAGCGCGGCCGGTACAGCGGGTACTTCGGCGCCGTCTTCGCCCTGGCGACCATCGGCGGACCGCTGATCGGCGGCGTCATCGTCGACACCTCCTGGCTGGGCTGGCGCTGGTGCTTCTACGTCGGCATCCCGTTCGCGCTGGCCGCGATCCTGGTGCTGCAGCGCACCCTCAAGCTGCCGGTGGTCCGGCGCCAGGTGAAGATCGACTACCTGGGCGCGCTGGTCATCACCGGCGCCGTCAGCCTGCTGATGATCTGGATCACCCTGGCCGGCAAGAACTACGCCTGGCTCTCCTGGCAGACCGCGGCCATGGTCGGCGGCGGCCTGCTGCTGGGCGCCGTCGCCGTGCTGGTCGAGAAGCGCGCCGCCGAGCCGGTCATCCCGCCGCACCTCTTCCGCCACCGCACCGTCACCCTGGCCGCGCTCGCCAGCGTCCTGGTCGGGATCGGGATGTACGGCGCGACGACCTTCCTCAGCCAGTACTTCCAGCTGGCGAAGGAGAAGTCCCCGACCATCGCCGGCCTGATGACGCTGCCGATGATCCTCGGCCTGGCGCTCTCCTCCACCGTGGCCGGCAAGATGATCACCAAGTACGGCAAGTGGAAGATCTACCTGCTCTCCGGCACCCTGCTGCTGGCGATCGGGTTCGGCCTGCTCGGCACCGCCCGGGTGGACACCCCGTACGGGCTGCTCTCCGTCTACATGGCGGTCACCGGCGTCGGCCTCGGCCTGACCATGCAGAACCTCGTGCTCGCGGTGCAGAACACCGTGCCCCGGCACGAGCTCGGCGCGGCCAGCTCGGTCGTCACCTTCTTCCGCACCATGGGCGGCGCGATGGGCGTCTCCGCGCTCGGCGCCCTGATGAGCAACAAGGTCGGCCACTACCTGGCGGAGAACCTCGCCGCCGCGCACGTCCCGGCGGCCGGTGCCGCGGCCGGCGGCGGCATCCCGGACCTGCACCGGCTGCCCGCCGCGGTGGTGCCGCTGGTGACCGACGCCTTCGGGCACGGCGTGGGCGTGGTCTTCCTGGTCGCGGCGCCGTTCGCGCTGCTGGCCTTCGTCACGGTGCTGTTCATCCGCGAGACCGCGCTGCGCACCACCCAGCAGGACTGACCCGGCCGTCCGCCCCACCGGGTGCGGGCGCGGGCCGGCGGCGGAGACGGCGGCCGGGAACGCGAAAGGGCCGGGGAGAGCTTCGAAGCTCTCCCCGGCCCTTTCGCCGTGCTGCGGTCCGGCCTCAGTGGCCGGCGATCAGCGACAGGCCGTAGAGGACGGCCGCGCCGCAGACCGCGAAGCAGGCGTAAGCGCCGGCCAGGGCCAGCCGGCCGCCGCCCGCGGCCGGGGCGCCGGTGCCGGCCGCCGAGTGCTGCGCGGCGACCGCGGCCTCACGGCGGGAGAGCGCCAGGATGCCGAGCGCGAAGACGGAGACCACGGCGACGGTGATGCCGAAGCTGAAGCCGGCGGTCTGGGCCAGGGCGTTCCACTTGATGTGCATGGTGAGTGCTCCTCAGCCGGCGGCGGTCAGGCCGCGACCGTGGTCGAGGCGGGGGTGGGGGTGGCGGGCGCGGGGGTGACCTCGACCGGGGTGACCTCGGTGACCTCGTTGACGTTGTCCGCGCCGACCGGCTGGCGGCGGGAGATCATCCACATCGCACCCGAGCCGGCCACCAGGGCGGCGCCGACCAGCGCCACGCCCCAGCCGCCCTGCTGGGCCAGGAAGGCCGCGGCGCCGGACACCAGCGCGGCGGCGGGCAGGGTCAGGCCCCAGGTGTAGACCATGCGGCGGACCAGGCTCCAGCGCAGCTCGCCCTTCGGGCCGCCGAGGCCGGCGCCCATGATGCCGCCGGAGCAGACCTGGGTGGTGGAGAGGCCGAAGCCCATGTGCGACGAGGTCAGGATGACGGTGGCCGCCGCCGACTCGGATGCGAAGCCCTGCGGCGCCTTGATGTCCGCCAGGCCCTTGCCCATCGAGCGGATGATCCGCCAGCCGCCCATGTAGGTGCCGAGCGCGATGGCCGCACCGGCCGAGACGATCACCCAGGTGGGGGGCAGGGCGCCCTTCGGCAGGGCGCCGACCGAGACCAGGGTCAGGGTGATGATGCCCATCGTCTTCTGGGCGTCGTTGGTGCCGTGGGCCAGCGAGATCAGCGAGGACGAGAACATCTGCCCGGCCTTGAAGCCCTTGGTGACGGTCTCGCCGTTGCTCTTGCGGGTGATGGCGTACGCCAGCTTGGTGGCGCCCCACGAGGCGAGGCCGGCCACCAGCGGGGAGGCGATCGCGGGGATCAGGATCTTGGTGACCACGGTGTCGAAGTTGACGCCGTTGACACCGACGCCGACGACGGTGGCGCCGATCAGGCCGCCGTAGAGCGCGTGCGAGGAACTGGACGGCAGGCCTCTCAGCCAGGTGAGGAGGTTCCACAGGATCGCGCCGACCAGTGCGGCGAAGATGATCTCCGGGTGGATGCCGGTCTTCTCGTTGACGATGCCGCCGGAGATGGTGGTGGCGACCTTCACGGACAGGAACGCGCCCGCGAAGTTGAGGACGGCCGCGATGGTGACCGCGACCTTGGGCCGGAGGGCTCCCGTCGCGATGGAGGTGGCCATCGCGTTGGCGGTGTCGTGGAACCCGTTGGTGAAGTCGAAGGCGAGCGCCGTGATGATCACAACGGCCACCAGGAACGAGATGTGTTCCATACCCAAACAATCGTCGTAGTTGTCGCACTGACGTTGGTGTCGGTCGCGACGGTAGGCACGCTCGGTGAACGGAAGGTGAACTGAGCCGGGATTCGTGGTTCCGATGGTGTCGGACCGATTGACGCTACCTTTCCACAAGGTGTCCTCCGCTGCACTGACCTGGGCATTGGTGCGGAACGTCCGGTTTCGGTCGGGTTTGGTGAGACCTGTCTCACATCGCTGATGAGAATTCACCGACCCGTACGGGTGCGGTCTGTTTCCCGTGAGTAACCCGTGGGAGGATCGGCCAGGCTCCGGGCGTCCCGGGGCCGTACGGGTCGGGGAGGACACACCCATGGGCGGGGCAGCACAGCGCACGGAGTCGGCCGGACTGCGGCCATGGGTGCGGGCCGCCCTGCGGTGCGGGGCCGCCCTCGCGGTCGCCGCGCTCGCGCTGCCCTTCGCGGCCCAGGCCGCCTACGCCGCGCCCGAACCGGGCACCCCCGGCGTCACCGCCCCCACCGTCGCGCCCGGCGCCGACCCGCTCGCCGACGCCAAGGCCACCCTCGGCCCGCTGCTCGACCGGCTGCACGAGCTGTACACGGGCGCCGAGACCGCCACCGAGCAGTACAACGCCGCCGTCGCCAAGGTGACGGAGCAGCAGGCCGCGCTCGCCGACCTCAAGGAGCGGCTGGAGCGCCAGCAGAAGCTGGTCGACGCCGGCACCGACGTCGCCGCCCAGCTCGCCGCCGCCCAGTACCGCAACGGCGCCGCCTCCGCCTACGCCGAGCTGCTGCTCTCCAAGGACCCGTACGAGGCCGTCACCATCGCCGAGCTGCTCGCCACCGCCAGCCGCTCGCAGTCCGAGTTCCTGGACCGGCTGAAGACCGACCGTGACGCGCTCACCGGGCTGCAGAAGCAGAACGAGGAGGCGCTGAAGACCTCGCAGGCGCTGGTCGCCCAGCAGGACGCCGCCAAGGCGAAGGTGGCCGCCGACCTCGCCTCGGTCGAGCAGCTGGTCTCCTCGCTCACCGGCGCCCAGCGCACCGAGCTGGAGAAGCTGGAGAAGGCCAGGGCCGACGAGGCACAGCTGTCCTTCCTCGCCTCCGGCGCGCTCGGCAAGGGCGAGCGCACCCCCTCGCTGGCCGGCCGCGCCGCCGTCGCCTACGCGCTGGCACAGCTCGGCAAGCCGTACGTGTGGGGCGGGGCCGGGCCGGACGTCTTCGACTGCTCGGGCCTCACCTCGCAGGCCTGGCTGCACGCGGGGAAGCCGATCCCGCGCACCAGCCAGGAGCAGTGGGCCCAGCTCCAGCGCATCGCGCTGAACCAGCTGCGCCCCGGCGACCTGATCATCTACTTCGAGGGCGCCACCCACGTCGCGCTGTACATCGGCGGCGGGCTGGTCGTCCAGGCGCCCCGGCCGGGGGCCGTGATCAAGGTGTCGCCGATCGGTTCGATGCCGATCCTCGGCGCCGTCCGGCCCGACCCGGAGACCGCGGCCGACGAGGCGGGCGGCGCCTGGAAGGTGCCGGACCTCCCGGCCGGCTGGGACACCGTCACCCCGATCGCGCCGAGCCCGGCCAACCAGGTGCCGGCGACGCCCGCGCCCGGCACCCCGGCTCCGGCCACGCCGGCGCCCGGCACGCCGACGCCGGCCGACCCGGGGACGCCGACCGGCACCCCCACCGGTACGCCGACGGGCACCCCGACCGGTACGCCGACGGGCACCCCGACCGGTACGCCCACGGGGACGCCGACCGGCACCCCGACCGGTACGCCGACCGGCACTCCCACCGACACCCCGACGGGCACGCCGACCGGCACCGGCACGCCGGCCGGGACGGGTACGCCCACCACCCCGGGCACCCCGACGACCCGGAGCGGCTCGCCGGCCTCGTCCGCCAAGGCCACCGGGACCGGCTCCGCGAGCGCCTCCGCCCCGGGCAGCACCTCGGCGACCCCGTCGGCCGGACAGCGCTGACCCGTACCGGGCCGGTCGCACCGGAAGACGCCCGAGGGGGCGGCGGGCCACCCGGCCCGCCGCCCCCTCGGGCGTGTGGCGGTCAGGGCGCGCCGCTGTCCGGTTCGAAGCGGACCACCACGGCCTTGGAGGTCGGGGTGTTGCTGATGTCGGCGGTGGAGTCCAGCGGCACCAGCACGTTGGTCTCCGGGTAGTACGCGGCCGCGCCGCCGCGGGCCACCGGGTAGTGCACCACCCGGAAGTGCGGGGCGCGGCGCTCCACGCCGTCCTTCCACTCGCTCACCAGGTCGACGTACGCCCCCTCGGCCAGGCCCAGGTCGGCGGCGTCGGCGGGGTTCACCAGCACCACCCGGCGGCCGCCGGTGATGCCCCGGTAGCGGTCGTCCAGGCCGTAGACCGTGGTGTTGTACTGGTCGTGCGAGCGGAGCGTCTGCAGCAGCAGGCGGCCGTCCGGGACCTCCGGCGCGGTGAGCGGGTTGACCGTGAAGTTGGCCTTGCCGGTCGCGGTCGGGAAGGTCCGGGAGTCGCGCGGGCCGTGCGGCAGGGTGAAGCCGCCGGGCCGGCGGACCTTCTCGTTGAAGTCGGCGAAGCCCGGCACCACTCGGGCGATCCGGTCCCGCAGGGTGTCGTAGTCGGCGGCGAACTCCTCCCACGGCACGCTGTCCTGCGGGCCGAGCGCGGCGCGGGCCAGCCGGCAGACGATCGCCACCTCGGAGAGCAGGCCGGGCGCGGGCGGACGCAGCCCGCCGCGCGAGGAGTGCACCTGGCCCATCGAGTCCTCGACGGTGACGAACTGCGCGCCGCGGGCGGTGACGTCGCGGTCGGTGCGGCCGAGGGTGGGCAGGATCAGCGCGCGGGCGCCGGTCACCACGTGCGAGCGGTTGAGCTTGGTGGAGACGTGCACCGTCAGCCGGCAGCGGCGCATCGCGGCCTCGGTGACCTCGGTGTCCGGGGAGGCCGCGACGAAGTTGCCGCCCATCGCGAAGAACACCCCGACCCGGCCGTCGCGCATCGCACGGATGGTGTCCACCGCGTCGTGGCCGTGCTCGCGCGGCGGCTCGAAGCCGAACTCGCCGCCCAGCGCGTCCAGGAAGGCCTTCGACGGGCGTTCGAAGATGCCCATCGTCCGGTCGCCCTGCACGTTGCTGTGGCCGCGCACCGGGCAGACCCCGGCGCCGGGGCGGCCGACGTTGCCGCGCAGCAGCAGGAAGTTCACCACCTCGCGGATGGTCGGCACGGCGTGCTTGTGCTGGGTGAGGCCCATCGCCCAGCAGACGATGACCTTCTCCGAGGCGAACACCAGCCGGGCCAGCTCCTCGATCTGCGCCCAGGGCAGGCCGGTGGCGGCGAGCACCTCCTCGCGGCCGGTCTCCCGGGCCTCGGCGGCGAACTTCTCGAAGCCGTGGCAGTGCTCCGCGACGAAGGCGTGGTCGACGGCGTCCTTCTCCAGGATCAGCTGGTTGAGGGCGCGGAACAGGGCGAGGTCGCCGCCGAGCCGGATCTGCAGGAAGAGGTCGGTCAGCTTGGTGCCGTGGCCGACCAGGCCGCGGGCCTGCTGGGGGTTCTTGAACCGTTCCAGGCCGGCCTCCGGCAGCGGGTTGACGCTGACGATCGTGGCGCCCGCGCGCTTGGCCCGCTCCAGTGCGGAGAGCATCCGCGGGTGGTTGGTGCCCGGGTTCTGGCCGGCCACGATGATCAGGTCGGCCTGGTAGAGGTCCTTCAGGCTGACGCTGCCCTTGCCGACGCCGAGCGTCTCGGTGAGCGCGGAGCCGGACGACTCGTGGCACATGTTGGAGCAGTCGGGCAGGTTGTTGGTGCCCAGCCGGCGGGCGAACAGCTGGTAGGCGAAGGCCGCCTCGTTGCTGGTCCGGCCGGAGGTGTAGAAGGCGGCGCCGTCCGGGGTGTCCAGCGCGCGCAGCTCCTCGGCGATCAGCGCGAACGCGTCGTCCCAGGAGACGGGGGAGTAGTGGGTGGCGCCCTCCTCCAGCAGCATCGGCTGGGTGAGGCGGCCCTGCTGGCCGAGCCAGTAGCCCGAGCGCTCGGCGAGCTCGGCGACCGGGTGGGCGGCGAAGAAATCGGCGTGGACCCGGCGCTCGGTGGCCTCCTCGGCGACGGCCTTGGCGCCGTTCTCGCAGAACTCGGCGGTGTGCGTCTTCCCCGGCTCGGGCCAGGCGCAGCCCGGGCAGTCGAAGCCGTCCGGCTGGTTGACCTTGAGCAGGGTGGCGGCGGTGCGGCGCAGGCCCATCTGCTCGGTGGCCATCCGCAGGCTGTGGCCGACCGCGGGCAGTCCGGCGGCCGCGTGCTGGGGCGCCGACACCGCGGGGGCGTCCTGCGCCGGGTCGCTCTGCGGGGCCTGCTTGGCCATGACTGCGCTCCTCGGGCTGTTCGTCCGGCCGCCGCGCCGTCGCGGGGGCCTGCAGCCATCCTCGCACCCGGGCGCGGGTCTCCGGCAGGGGCACCCGGACGGCACGGAGGGGCGGCGTGGAGGGGCCGCCGGACGGCGCGGAGGGACGGCCACGGCGTCGGTAGAGTGGGGCGGCTTCGAGAGGCGGGGGTGGGGCGGGTGATGGTCGGCGACGTGCTGGACGGCCGGTACGAGCTGGTGGAGCGGCTCGGCCAGGGCGGCTTCGGCGTGGTCTGGCGGGCCCTGGACACCCGGATGCGGCGGCAGGTGGCGGTCAAGGTCATCAGCCACCACGGCGAGGACCAGCAGAAGGCCGCGCTGCGGTTCGTCCGGGAGGCCTGCGCGGCGGGGAACCTCTCGCACCCGAACATCGTCACCGTGCACGACCTCGGGGAGGGCGAGCTCGCCGGCCGGCAGGTGACCTACCTGGTGATGGAGCTGCTCGGCGGCCGCACCCTGACCGCCGTGCTCCGGGCCGGCCTGCCCGACCCGGAGCAGAGCCTGCGCTGGGGGCGGGAGCTCTGCTCCGCGCTGGCCGCCGCCCACGACGCGGGCATGGTGCACCGCGACATCAAGCCCGACAACATCATGGTCACCGACGCCGGCACGCTGAAGGTGCTGGACTTCGGCATCGCCCAGCTGGACGTCGGGGCAGGCGGGTTGACCACCACCGGGACGATCGTCGGCAGCCCGGCGTACATGGCGCCGGAGCGCTGGACCGGCGGCCGGGTGGACGGCCGGGCGGACCTCTACGCGTTCGGCTGCGTCCTGGCCGAACTCTGCACCGGGGCGCGGCCGTTCAGCGGGGACTCGACGCCGGTGCTGATGTACCAGCACCTCAACGAACCGCCGCCGGCCCTGGATCCGGCGCAGTTCGGGCTGCCCGCGGAGGTGGCCGGGCTGGTCGCCGAGCTGCTGGCGAAGGACCCGGCGGACCGGCCGGCCGACGCCCGCACGGTGGAGCGGCGGCTGGCGGCCCTGGCC
>NZ_JBEYVJ010000214.1:0-12272 GCF_040643935.1 Kitasatospora sp. NPDC047058
CAGGGCCTGCTGGAGCGGAGCGGTCACGTGCTCCTGCCCGATGACCTCGGCGAAATGGCCCCGAGGCGGCCGGCCAGCGGGTAGGTGAGCAGCCAGCAGCCGTGTGAGAGCGAGAACTGGGCGGCGAAGGCGGCGGGCAGGTCGGCGGGGGCGACCGCGTCGCGCAGGACACGGCCGGTCGGGGTGAGGATCAGCGAGCCGGCCGCACCGAAGGCCGCCCAGAGCGCCAGCAGGGCGGGCCAGCGCCAGGACGCCGGGCCGGCCGCCGTCAGCCCGGCCAGCGCGCCGAGCAGGCCGGCGGTGCCGAAGGCCGCCGGGAGCATCACCGCGCGGTCGGACAGCCGGTCGAGCGCACGAGGCAGCAGCAGGGCGACCGCCATCGAGCCCGCGCCGTAGGCGCCGAGCGCGAGCGGGACGTCGCCGGGCGGGCGGCCGAGGCGGTCCCGGACGTAGACGACGGTGTTGACGATCACCATGGCGCCGCCGGCGGCGACCGCGAGGTCGAGCGCGAGCAGCGCGCGCAGCCGGGGCCGCGCCAGGAAGAGGCGCAGGCCCCGGCCCGAGCGGGCGAGCACACCGGAGGCGGGCGCGCCGGCACGGGAATCGGCGCCCGGGGCCGGGGCCTGGCCAGGGGCCGGGACCGGCTTCGGCACGACGGCGGAGACCACCAGGGCGGCCGAGGCGAGGAACCCGGCCGTGGTGCCCCAGAACAGCCAGTGGTAGCCGACCAGGGCCAGCAGTCCCGCCGCGAGCACCGGGCCGGCCACGCTCTCCAGGTCGTACGCGAGCCGGGACAGGGACAGCGCGCGGGTGTAGTCGCGCTCCTCGGGCAGCACCTCGGGGATCACCGACTGGAACACCGGGGTGAACGCCGCCGAGGCCGACTGCAGCAGGAAGATCAGCAGGTAGACCTGCCAGACCGCGTCGACGAACGGCAGCGCGAGCGCGACCGTCGCCCGGATCAGGTCGGAGGCGACCATCAGCCGGCGGCGCGGGATCCGGTGGGCCAGCGCACCGGCCACCGGCGCGATCCCCACGTAGGCCACCATCTTGATCGCCAGCGCCGTGCCGAGCACCGAGCCGGCGTCGGCGCCGGCCAGGTCGTAGGCGAGCAGGCCGAGGGCGACGGTGGCCAGTCCGGTGCCCACCAGGGCCACGACCTGGGCGGCGAACAGGTGCCGGTAGGTGCGTTCGCGCAGCACGGACAGCATGGGACCCCGTTCGGACTCGGCCCGCCGGACGGCGGCGGGCGGACGACGGTGCGCAGGACGGCAGGGCGCCGGCGCGGTGGCAGGGCGCCGGGACGCCGGGGCGATGACATCAGCATAGGACAACATGTGCATACGTGTGCACCTATTGCCGAGAGGAGGCCCTCGCACAGCCCGGCCGCCTCCCGGCCGCCTCCCGGCAGCCCTCATCCCGGCAGCCCTCATCCCGGCAGCCCTCATCCCGGCCGCCCGCGTGACGGCAACCCGCGTCCCGCCGGGCCCGGCTCAGTCGTGCGGCGGCAGCCCGCTGATCTGGTGGTCGGCGACGTTCAGCGCCTCGTTGACCAGCCGGCGCAGATGACCGTGCCGCAGCGCGTAGACCACCCGCCGGCCGTCCTTGCGGGTGGTGACCAGCCCGGCCAGCCGCAGCTTGCCCAGGTGCTGGCTGACCGACGGCCGGGCCGCGCCGCAGGCCTCGGTCAGCGTCGTCACATCGGCCTCGCCCTCGCTCAGCCGCTGCATCAGCGCGAGCCGGGTGCGGTCGGCGAGCAGCGCGAGGATCCCGGCCGCCGTCTCCAGCCGTTCGTCGTTCCCCGCCGCCTCGCCGCTCCCCGGCAGCGTGCCAGCGCCGGGCTGCTGCGACCGATGCGCACCTGACAGTTGAAGGCTCCCGCTCATGGGCACATCGTAGAGCTCCCGCCGTACGGGCTCACCCGTGCGCGCGCCGCCGCCGCGTGCCCCGAGAGCAGGGTCGCGGCACGGCGGCGGTGCCATGGGTGAGCGGCCGGCGGCGGCTCAGGAGAAGTCGAGCGACCCCGTGCGGGTGCGCTTGAGCTCGAAGAACTTCGGGTAGCCGGCCAGCAGCCGGACGCCGTCGAAGACCTTCACCGCGTCCTCCCCGCGCGGGATCGCGCTGAGCACCGGCCCGAAGAACGCGGTGCCGTCGACGTGGATGGTCGGCGTGCCGACCTCCTCGCCGACCGGGTCCATGCCCTCGTGGTGGCTCTTGCGCAGCGCGAGGTCGTACGCGGTGCTGTGGGCCGCGTCGGCCAGCGACTCGGGGAGCCCGGCCTCGGCCAGGGCCTCGCGGATGACGGTGTCGTCGGCCGGCCGGTCCTGGTCGTGCAGGCGGGTGCCGAGCGCGGTGTAGAGGTCGCGCAGGACGTGCTCGCCGTGGTGCTCGGCGGCGGCGATGCAGACGCGCACCGGCCCCCAGCCGGTGTCGAGCAGGCGGCGGTAGCGCTCGGGGAGGTCCTCGCGGCCCTCGTTGAGGACGGACAGGCTCATCACCCGGAAGGTGAGGTCGAGTTCGCGGTGGCGCTCGACCTCCAGGATCCACCGGGAGGTGATCCAGGCGAAGGGGCAGACGGGATCGAAGTAGAAGTCGACTTTGTTGGTCACGACGCCGAGCCTAGGGGCCGGGTGGACCGGCGGACAGGGCCGGTCCGGCCCGCGGTTCCTGGGCCACTTGCTCCCCGGCCGGCGGACGGCCCGGCCCGCGGGTCAGGCGTTCCGCAGGTCGGCGATCCGCTTGATCTTGCCGACCGAGCGCTCCAGGCTGTACGGGTCCAGCACCTCGGCCTCCACCGTCACCCCGACACCGTCCTTGACCGCCCGGACGATCGCCGCCGACGCGGCCTCCCGCTGCTCGGGCGTCGCGTCGGGCCGGGCCTCGACCCGGACCGTCATGTGGTCCAGCCGGCCCCGGCGGGTCAGCCGCAGCTGGAAGTGCGGCGCCACGGCCGGGAGACGGAGCAGGATCTCCTCGATCTGGGTGGGGAAGACGTTCACCCCGCGCAGGATGATCAGGTCGTCGCTGCGGCCGGTGACCTTCTCCATCCGCCGGAACGCCGGGCGGGCCGTGCCGGGCAGCAGACGGGTGAGGTCGCGGGTGCGGTAGCGGATGACCGGCAGCGCCTCCTTGGTGAGCGAGGTGAAGACGATCTCGCCGCGGGTGCCGTCCGGCAGCACCTCGTCGGTCAGCGGGTCCACCACCTCGGGGTAGAAGTGGTCCTCCCAGACGTGCAGCCCGTCCTTGCTCTCCACGCACTCCTGGGCGACGCCCGGCCCCATCACCTCGGAGAGGCCGTAGATGTCGACGGCGTGCAGGTCCATCCGCTCCTCGATCTCGCGGCGCATCTCCTCCGTCCACGGCTCGGCGCCGAAGATGCCGACCCGCAGCGAGGTGTCCCGCGGGTCCACGCCCTGCTTCTCGAACTCGTCGAGCAGGGTGAGCAGGTAGGAGGGGGTGACCATGATGATCTCGGGCCGGAAGTCCTGGATCAGCTGCACCTGGCGGGCCGTCATGCCGCCCGAGGCGGGGATCACCGTGCAGCCGGCCCGCTCGGCGCCGTAGTGCGCCCCCAGGCCGCCGGTGAACAGGCCGTACCCGTAGGCGACGTGCACCTTGTGGCCGGCCCGGCCGCCGGCCGCGCGGATCGAACGGGCCATCACGTCGGCCCAGACCGAGAGGTCGTGCTCGGTGTAGCCGACCACGGTGGGCCGGCCGGTGGTGCCGCTGGAGGCGTGGATCCGGCGGACCTGCTCCATCGGGACGGCGAACATGCCGAAGGGGTAGGTGTCGCGCAGGTCGGCCTTGGTGGTGAAGGGGAAGCGCGCCAGGTCGGCCAGGGTCCGGCAGTCCTCGGGCCGTACGCCGGCCGCGTCGAACTTCCTCCGGTACAGCTCGACGTTGTCGTAGGCGTGGCGCAGCGTGTGGCGGAGGCGGGTCAGTTGGAGCGCGCGCAGCTCCTCGCCGGTCAGCCGCTCGCCGGCGTCCAGCAGTCCGTCCGGGAGCGGCTCGCCCAGGCGGGTCCGTGCGGGCTCCGGGCCGGCCGGCGTGCTGGTCATCGCTACTCCTCCACCGTCGGAGACGGCCGGCCGCACCGACCGCCGACCGACCATTCGGTACGCGCTCGGACACGGCCAAGTAATCCAGCACCCGAACCGCCTGTCAAGGGTCGCCGCGCAGGCCGGAGCCCTGCCGTCCCGTCCCGGCGCCGCGCGCCCCGATGTGCGGCCGACGCACGGCCGACGTGCGGCCGAGGCGCGCCCCGATGGACGGCCGAGGCGCAAGCGGGACCGGGCATGACGAAAGTCATGGCTGCATATCTGCCGAACGGCAGATGGCAGCGCGCCGCCGGTCCGGAAGGCTCGACCACGTCACCACCGGGCCGACCGAGAGGGCGGAGCTGCATGCTCGAACTGATCGACATCACCAAGGTCTACAAGGGCGGGAAACGGGCCGTCGACGGCCTCTCCCTGGAGCTCGGGCCCGGCCTGCTGGGCCTGCTCGGGCCCAACGGCGCGGGCAAGTCCTCGCTGATGCGGATCGTCGCCACGGTCACCAGGCCGACCGCCGGCCGGCTCCGCTACCGGGGCGCCGACCCGCTCGCCCAGCCCGACCTGCTGCGCCGCGAACTCGGCTACCTGCCGCAGGACTTCGGCGTCTACCCGAACCTCACCTCGCGCGAGTTCCTCGGCTACCTCGCCGCCGCCAAGGGGCTCTCCGCCCGCTCGGCCCGGGCCCGGATCGAGGAGCTGCTCGCCCTGGTCAACCTCACCGAGGCGGTGAAGCGCCCGCTCGGCGCGTACTCGGGCGGCATGCTGCGCCGGGTCGGCATCGCGCAGGCGCTGCTGGCCGACCCGCAGGTGCTCGTGGTCGACGAGCCCACCGCCGGGCTCGACCCGGAGGAGCGGGTCCGGTTCCGCAACCTGCTCAGCGAGCTGGCGGCGACCCGGGTCGTGCTGCTCTCCACCCACATCGTCCCGGACGTCGAGTCGGTCGCCGCCGACCTCGCCCTCGTGGCCGGCGGCCGGCTGCTGCGCCGCGGCACCCCCGAGCAGCTCACCGGAGAACTGGCGGGCCGGGTGTGGGAGTTGCTGGTCGACCCGGCCGCCGTGACCGCCGTACAGGGCCGGTACCCGGTCAGCCGGATGGTGCGGACGGCCGACGGCGTGCGGCTCCGGGTGCTCGCCGACCGGGCCCCGTCCGGCGACGCCGTCCCGGTCGCACCGGACCTGGAGGACGCCTACCTGGCCATCGTCCGGCCGGCGGCCGGTCCGCTCGGCGGTCCGCTCGGCGGGCCACTCGGCGGGCCGTTCACCGGGCCCGGCGCGGAGGGCGCGCCGTGGCAGCCGGCGGTGCGGCGGTGACCGCCGGTGCCCTGGCCCGCCTGGCGGCGGGCGACTTCCGTGACCGGGTCCGGCGCCCGGCCTACGCCGTCACCCTGCTGGCCGCCGTCGGCCTCGGCTGCCTGGCCGTCCCGCCCGCCGACGGGCACTGGGTGATCCTGGCCGTCGGGCGCTACCGCGGCGAGTACAACAGCGCCTACGTCGGGCTCGCGACCGCGCTGGCCGGGGCGCTCTGGCTCACCGTCGGCGGGTTCTACGTCGTCCGCAAGGGCATCGGCCGGGACGAGGAGACCAGGGTCGGCCAGGTCCTCGCCGCCACCCCGCTGCGCAGCTCCGGCTACCTGCTGGCGAAGTTCCTCAGCAACCTGCTGGTGCTCGGCTCGATGCTCGGCGTGCTCGCCCTGACCGCCGTCGCCATGCAGCTGGTCCGCGGCGAGGACCGCGCGGTCGACCCGGTGGCGCTGTCGACGCCCTTCCTCGTGACGGCGCTGCCGCTGCTCGCCGCGACCGCCGCGGCGGCCGTCCTGTTCGAGACGCTGCCGCTGCTGCGCGGCGGCGCGGGCAACGTGGTCTGGTTCTTCGTCGCCCTGGCCGTGACCATCGGCGGGCAGTCCCCGGGCGCGGCGTTCGGCGGGCTCGGCGTCGCCCAGGCCGCCGGATCGCTCCGTGCCGCCCTGGGCGTCACGGGTGACGTCGGCGACGGGGAGTTCAGCCTCGGGCTGACCAGGGTGGACACCCCGCTGGTGCCGTTCCGCTGGGCGGGCGCCGGGCTCGACGGCGGGTTCCTGCTCCAAAGGCTGCTGCTGGTGCTGCTCGCGACGGCCGTCGCGGTGCTGCCCGCGTTCTGGTTCGGCCGCTTCGACCCGGCACGCGGCGGCCCGCCCGCCGGCGCGAACGCCGAGCCCTCCGGTGCGGCCGCCCTGCCCGCCCCCGTACCCGCCACCGTGGCCCTGCCCAGGACCGCCCCCGCGTTCGGCGCCACCTTCGGGCGGCTGCTCGCCGGCGAGGTGCGGATCCTGCTCGGCGGGGTGTCGCGGTGGTGGTGGCTGGTCACCGGCGGGCTGACCCTGGCCGGGCTGACCGTCCCGCTCGACGACGTCACCGGCGTCGTGCTGCCGGCGCTCTGGGTGTGGCCGGTGCTGCTCTGGTCCCGGCTCGGCAGCCAGGCGGCCGAGCACGACCTCGACGTCCTGCTCGCCGCCTACCCGGCGCGGCGCCGCCGGCTGCTCGCGGAGTGGGCGTCCGGCGTGGTGCTCACCGCCGTGACGGGGGCGGCCCCGTGCATCCGCCTCGCCGTCGCCGGTGACGGCCCCGGCCTCGCCGCCTGGACGGCGGGCGCCCTCTTCGTCCCGTCGCTGGCCCTGGCCCTCGGCGTGCTCTCCCGTACCCACCGCGTCTTCCAGGCGCTCTACCTGCCGCTCTGCTACCTGGTGGTCAACCAGGTGGCCGCGCTCGACTTCATGGGCGCCGTCCGCACCGCCGGCCACCCCGCCGGCCCCGGCCCCCTGCTCGTCGCCGCCGCCGCGCTGGCCCTGCTGGCCGCCGCCTTCCTGGCCGCCGCGGCCCGCCGGGAGGTGAGGCGGTGAAGCCGCCTCCAGCGGGCCGGCGCCGGCGGCGCTGCTCCGCCGGCGCTGCTCCTGGCGGCCGCCGGGTGTGCGACCGTCACACGGAGGACGGTCCGCCGCCTCCGGGGTGCGGCGTGATCGGGCCGCGCCGAGGCCGGCTCACGCCCCGCCCCGAGACCGGGACGGGCCGCGGCTCACCAGGTGCGGGCGGCGGCCAGCAGGTGGTCGCGGACGCGGGCGAGGTGGGGGTTGGCGGGGGTGCCGGGGCGTTGGACGAGGTAGCCGGTGTTGATCGGCGGGTCCGCGGGATCGTCCAGCCGGACGAGGGCGCCGGAGTCGAGCAGGGGTGCGCAGAGGTAGCGGGGGACGACCGCGAAGCCGGCCCCGGCGGCCACCGCGGAGACGACCCCGCGCAGGTCGGGCACGGTGAGCGCGGCGCGGCAGTCGAGGCGCCGGCCGAACACGTGGCGCCAGTAGCGGCGCACGATCGGCAGGTCCTCCGCGTACGCGACCAGCGGCACCTCGTGCAGGGCGGCCGGCCCCTCGGCGGCGAGCCGTCCGTGCAGGCGGGCGGCCCAGACGGGTGCGGCGACCAGCACGAACTCCTCGTCGGCCAGCGGCACGGCGGCCAGGGTGCGGCCGCGCGGGCGGGTGGTGGCGATGACCAGGTCGTGGCGGCCCGCGCGCAGTTCCTCCAGCAGCTGGTCGGTGAGCCCCGCGGTCACCCGCAGCCGGACCCCGTCGGCGACCAGCGGGGCGAGCGCGGGCAGCACCAGGGTGCAGAGCAGCTCGGCCGGCCCGGCCAGGTGCACCGGTTCCACGGCCCGGGCGGGCCGGACTCCGGTACCGGTCGCGGCGGCGAGCGCGTCCAGCGGCGCGGCGATCCGGGCGGCCAGTTCGTCCGCGACGGCCGTCGGGGCGACCCCGCGCGGCAGCCGTTCGAACAGCTCGCGCCCGCCCTGCCGCTCCAGCGTGCGGATCTGGGTGGTCACGGTGGGCTGGGACAGGCCCAGCACCTGCCCGGCCGCGGTGAACGACCCGGCCCGGTAGACGGCCAGGAAGGTGCGCAGCAGGTTGAGGTCGGCGGGCACCCCGGGCTCGGGCGCCGGCACGCCGGGCGCCGGGGCCGGCGCTCCGGGCGCGGGCATCGACGGCGCGGGCATCGACGCCACGGGCCTCGACGGCGCGGGCCTCGACGGCGCGGGACCGGCGGACGGATCACGGGGGCTCACCCGGCAAGCCTATGCCGCTCCGCTCCGCCCCACCCATCGGAATTCCTATGCCACGTATCGGCACTGCCATTGGTCGAACGCCGGACTCCCGCCCTATCGTCGGGTTCATCGCCGAGCCGGCCGGCGTCCTCCCCCGGTCTGCCCTAGAGAGAAGAGCTCCCAGCATGTCGAAGATCCTTTTCGTCGTCACCGGCGCCACCCACTGGACGCTCGCGGACGGCACCCGGCACCCCACCGGCTTCTGGGCCGAGGAGGCCGTCGCCCCGTACCAGGCGTTCACGGCGGCCGGGCACGAGGTCACCGTCGCCACGCCCGGCGGCGTGGTGCCGACGGTCGACCGCGGCAGCCTGGCGCCGGAGGTGAACGGCGGGCCGGAGGGCGCCGAGCGGATCGCGGCCGGCCTCGACGCCTTCGCCGGGCTCCGGCAGCCGGTCCGGCTGGAGGACGTGGACCTGGCCGACTACGACGCCGTCTTCTACCCCGGCGGTCACGGCCCGATGGAGGACCTCGCCGTCAACGCCGACTCCGGCCGTCTGCTGGTCGCCGCCCTGGACTCGGGCAAGCCGCTCGGCGTGGTCTGCCACGGCCCGGCCGCGCTGCTGGCCGCCACCCGCGCCGACGGCGGCAACGCCTTCGCCGGCTACCGCCTGACCGGCTTCACCGACGCCGAGGAGACCCAGGCCGGCCTCGCCGACAAGGCGAAGTGGCTGCTCCAGACCCGGCTGGTGGAGGCCGGCGCCGACTTCCAGGAGGGCGAGCCGTGGGCCCCGCATGTGGTCGTCGACCGGAACCTGGTCACGGGCCAGAACCCGGCCTCGTCCGTCCCGCTCGCGGACGAGCTGCTCCGCAGGCTGGGCTGAGCCCGCCGGGCCCCTCGCGCACGCACCGGCGCCGCGCCGCCCGGCCGGTGGGTCACCCGCGCAGCTCGTGCACCAGGTCGTGTGCGCCGCCGCTGACCACGGCCGTCACCGGAAGGCCGGCGGCGGCGAGCAGACCGGCCGCGACGGTGGCCCGGCGGCCCCGGCCGCAGACCGTCCAGAACTCCCGGCCGGGCGGCAACTCATCGATCCGGCCGGGCAGTTCGGTGAGCGGGACGGCGAGCGCACCGGGCACCGGCGGCTCGGCGGCGGACCGCACGTCGAGCACCTGCACCGGCAGTCCCCCGTCCCGGGCCAGGGCGCCGCGCACCTCGGAGACGTCGGCCGTCCGGATCACGGCGAGCGGCCCCCCGCTCGCCCGCCAGCGCTCCACCCCGCCGTCCACCCACCCCACCAGCCAGGCCTCGTAGCCGATCCGCAGCAGTTGCAGGACGGCCTCGCGGCCGGCGTCGGCGACCGGCTCCGGCAGCACCAGGACCAGCGGACGGCCGAACGGCACCACCTCGCCGACCAACGCCGCGAAGGAACCGTCCAGTTCGTTGCCGAGCGAGCCGGGCAGGTGGGCGTCGGCGAACGCGCGGCGGTCCCGCGCGTCGACCACCAGCGCGCCGCGGTCGACCGCCAGCCGGACCTCGTCCGGGGTCATCGGCAGCAGCACCGGCGGCCCGCCGAGGACGGCCGGACCGGCCCGGTTGAGCGGGCCCATCCGGCGGTAGTAGGCGGGCGCCGGCGGCAGGCCGAGCATCCGGGTGGCGACGAACGCGTCCTCGTCGGCGGCCAGCAGCGCGGGATTGGCCAGCAGTTGGTCGCCCACCGTGCTGGTCCGCTCCGTCGCGTCCGCCCCGATGGAACACGAGCTGCCGGCCCCGTGGGTGGGCAGCACCCTGGTCCCGGACGGAAGCCGGGCCAGCCTCCGGAGCGAGCGGTACTGGGCGCGGGCCAGGTGCTCGGTCCGGGCGGGGCCGGACAGGTCCGTGCGGCCGGCGCTGCCGACCAGCAGGCTGCCGCCGGTGAACACCGCCACCGGGCGGCCGCCGCCCGCGTCGCCGTCCGGGCCCGCGCCGAGCACCAGGTAGGCGGTGTGCTCGGCCGTGTGACCGGGCGTCTCCAGGGCCTGGACGCGCAGCCCGCCGAGGGTGAGCTCGTCGCCCTCCGCCAGTGGCAGGTGGTCGAAGCCGTAGCCCGCCCGGGCCGGACCGGCGACCGTCGCCCCGGTCGCCGCGCGGATCTCCAGCGCGCCGGACAGGTAGTCGTTGTGGACGTGCGTCTCCAGGACGTACCGGATCCGGAGCCCGCGCGCCTCGCAGGAGGCGAGCAGCGGCCAGCAGTCCCGCTGCGGGTCCACCACCAGGGCCTCGTCGCCCGCGGTGAGCAGGTGGCTGGTGTCGCCGAGGGCCGCGGTGGTGAACGACTCGACGGCGTTCGTCCCGCCCGTACCGCTCGTACCGCTGCCGCCCGTACCGCCCGCGCCGCCCCCGCCGTTCGTGCCGCTCGTCCTGCTCACGCCGTTCGCGGTGTTCAAGGCTGCCCGCTTGCCCGCGTCCGGCCGGGCCGGGACCCTCCGGTGGGCGGTGCCACCACCACGACCTCCACCCCGGCCACCCGGTTGCACCCGTACCCCTGCTCGTTCCACGGTGTCCGCAGCGGCTGGGTGCGCCCCTCGGCGTCGGTGGCCCGCGCCAGCAGCAGCCGCGGCCCCGCCAGCCGCGGGGTCCACCGGTACGTCCACTCCGTCCAGGCGTAGCGGCCCGCGGCGGGCGCCAGGTCGGCCGGCCGCCAGCCGGCGCTGCCGACCCGCACGTCCACCCGGTGCACCGGCACCCCGTCCGACCAGGCCCGTCCGCGGACCGTGCAGACCAGGCCCAGCGGCAGCCGCGCTCCCGCCTCCGGGGCGGTGACCAGCGACTTCACCCGGATCTCGCCGACCGGCCCCTCGGGCGTGCCGTCCCGGCCGGTGCGCGAGTGCCGGTAGACGTACTCCTCGGCCTGGAACGGTCCGGTGAACGGCCGCGCCACCGCCCGCACTCCGACCAGCCACTTCACATCGGCCACGCCGTACCGGCCGGGCACCAGCAGCCGCACCGGCGCGCCGTGGCCGGGGGTCAGCGGGGCGCCGTTCATGTGCGTGGCGAGCAGCGTGTCGGGGTGCCGGGCGAGACCGGCCGGCAGGCTCCGTTCGAAGGCCGTGCGGCTGCCGTGCAGGTCGCCCGCGTCGGCCCCGGTGAACACCAGCTCCACGGCCGAGGACCGCAGGCCCGCCCGGGCCAGCACCGCCCGCAGCGGCACCCCGGCGAACCTGGCGCACCCGACGGCGCGTTGCTCCCACGGCACGCCGGGCGGGCGGGGCGTCATCAGACTGCGGCCGTTCCCGGCGCACTCCACCACGACGTCCAGCTCGCGCATCGGCAGGGCCAGCAACTCGGCGTACCCGAGGTCGAGTTCGGCGTCCACTAGGCCGTCCACCCGGAGCCGCCAGCCGGCCCGGCCCAGCCGCGGCACGCCGAAGTGGTCGCGGACGAAGAACGCGCCGGTGGGGGTGAGCGGTTCGGCCAGCGCCGCCGCCGGCGTCTGGGCGTTGTACGGGTCCGCGGTGACCGTCTCGGGCGCCCAGCCCTCGGCGGCCGTCCCCTTGCGGGCTGTCGTCGTCATCCCGGTCACCGCCTTCGTCCGCCGTACCGTTGCCGCTGCCACGCCCGGCTCGCACACCCGGCGCATCCACCGCACCCGAGGCATCCACCGCACCCGACGCACCGGACGCACCCGATGCTCACACCGCACCCGACGCTCACGCCGCACCGCCTCCCACCGGCACCCCGCCCGGCTCGCGGACCCGGGCCAGCGCGCGGCGGGCGCCGAGCGCCTCGAACACCTCCGCCGCCTCGGCCCGCAGCCGGCGGTCCGCAGCCCCCGTGCCGTGGCCACCGCCCGCGGCGGCCGCCTGGGCCTTGGCGCGGGCCGTCCAGTACGGCTGCCCGGCCCGCTCGTACAGGCCGGCGGCCGCCAGGTGGCGCCTGCGCGCGCCGACGGGGTCGCCGCGGGCGGCGGCCAGCGAGCCGAGGGCGGACTGCGCCATCGCCCGCCAGGCCGAGCTGTCGAACCGGGCTGCGACCCGCTGGGCGGCCTGCGCGTGCTCGGCCGCGCCGCCGGCGTCGCCGAAGGCCGCGAACGCCTCTGCCGCGACCGGGTGGAGCAGCGCCGTGCAGCTCGGGCACTCACCGCGCCGGACCGCGGAGGCCGCCGCGGCCCGCGCCGCGC
>NZ_JBEYVJ010000215.1:0-12255 GCF_040643935.1 Kitasatospora sp. NPDC047058
ACCGGCTGGCCGTGCTGGAGGCACTCGAAGGATTATGACCTGAACCCCGGAGATCCGGCCGCACGTGAATGGTACAAGAACAGGGCCATCGAAGTGCGCGCTTCTCATGATGAGGTGCGCCAAGGGCCATATAATCCCACCGCTGGAGGCGGACCGGACTATTGGTTCTACCGCAAGGGTAACGACTTGGTGCTAACTAAGGGCGACGGGACATTCGTCACTATGTTCCCCCTTGAGCCGAGGGGGAATGCATGGTGGAACGGGGCGACTCCACGCCAATGCACTTGCTAGCGAGAACGCGGCAGGCTGAGGTGGTCGGCATGGAACATGTACCAGACAAGGGAGAAGCAGCGTGAACTCTCGGCCTGAAGGGGTAGATCCCCTGGTCATTGGCGGCCTCAGGGCCCGCGAGGTCTTCGAGGTTGTCGATGCTGAGGGGGTAGTGGAAGCACTTCAGATCGTGTTCCTGGATAACTCGTCCGTAGTATTCACGGTATGGACGGACTGGTCACTTCTAGTTGATAAGAGGTCAGACCAAGAGATTCCGGATTACCTGTGGCCCGGGGAGGAATACACTCAGCGGTCGATCGGGCTTGATATTCCAGAAAATGGGCTGATGATTCTCTCCGTGACTTCAACTGTCGATGAGGTAGGAGTCGTCATGGGCGCTGATATCGCAGTTGATGAGCACGTCGTCTCGGTGAGGTCATTTGGCGGCGAGATTTCGCTGTCGGTTCAGTAGGGTCGGGAACTTGCGGACCCGCCCATAAATGGCTTCAGGGCTCCCTGATCGCCGATTTGGAACGTGAAGACGCCCTCCTGGAAGGATTTCCAGGAGGGCGTCTTCAGTGCTTTGACGGCAACGGTTGACGGCAACGTCAGCGGACGGGTGCTGCACAAAGTGGCGGATCGTCGCCGTCGTCCTGGCTGGCGGCGTTCTCTGCGGGGCCACGCAGAGCGGTGCTGAGGGTGTCGACGGCCTGCCGCTGAAGTCGCATGCGGACGTGGGCGTACACCGTAGCGGTTACGCCGATGTGGGCGTGGCCGAGGAGTTCCTTGATCACAACGAGTTCGACGCCCCGCTCCAGGAGGAGGGTCGCCGCCGAGTGTCGAAGATCATGGAAGCGGATGCGGCGGAGCCTGGCCCTGCGGAGCAGGGCGGTGAAGTGCCGTGTGAGTGTGGCTCCCTCGATCGGCGCTCCGTCGGGCCTGGTGAAGACGTAGCTGCTGGCCTGCCAGTTTTCGCCCGCTGCCTCGCGTTCCTGGCGCTGTTGGTCACGGTGGCGTGCGAGCGACTGTAGACACGGGGCCGGAAGGGCGATGCGCCGCTCGGAGCTCTGGGTCTTCGTTGGGAGGGCGGTCAGGCCGCCGCTGTTGGTGCGCTGCAGGGTTCGGCGGATGCTGGCAGTGCCGCCTGCGAGATCGAGGTCTTCCCAGCGAAGGCCGAGGAGTTCGCCCTTGCGGAGTCCGGTGCGCAGCGCGAGGTCGAACAGGGCCTGCAGTCGGTGACCGTTCACGGCGGCGAGGAAATGGCGGGCCTCGTCGGTGGTGAGGGGCTCGAAACGGCGGGGCCGGGGGTGCCCATGCGTACGTTGCGGGCCACGTTGCGAGGGATCTCCTCCTCACGGACGGCGTGCTCCAGGGCGGACTTGAGCACCGAGTGGACGTAGGCCAGGGTCAGCGGCGACAGCCGCTTGGAGCAGCACTTGCCGGCCGCACAGCAACGGGGCTGGTCGCGGGTGGCGTCGAGGCCGCGTTCGCAACACTGGCAGGTGGTGCGGAGTTGATCGAGCCAGGTGCGGACGTCCTTGGCGGTGAGCTTGGCGAGCTTCTTCCGCCCGAGGCCGGGTATCAGGTAGAGCCGGACGCAGGCTGTGTAGCGGGTGTGGGTGTTCTCGCGGAGGCGGTGGACAGCGACGGTCTCCAGCCAGTAGGTCAGGTACGCGCCGACGGTGCCCTGTGCGGAGGGTGCGGGGACGCCGCGGTTGCTGGTGGCGATCTTCTCGGTGAGCTTCGCGGCGGCCTCGGCGCGGGTGGTGCCGTAGACGCGGACTCGCTTGCGGGTGTTGCCGGGTGCGAGGACGTAGCCGGCGGCTTCCCAGCGGCCGTCCTTGCGCTGGTAGATGGTGCCGTCGTCGTTGGCGCGGGTTTTGCGGGTGGTGGGGCGGGGCGTGGTCATCAGGCTGCCTCTTCGAGGTGGTGGATGTAGTCGGTGAGGGTTCGGGCGGGGATGCGTCGGGCGCGGCCGATGGTGATCGAGGCGAGCCGCCTGGTGCGGATGAGGTCGTAGACGGTGGAGCGACCGACCTTGAGCCGGGCCATGACCTCGGGAACGGTCAGGAGTTCGTCGTCACGCACCGGACGCCGCCCCCGTCCGCTTGCTCGGCGGTGCCACGGCAGCAGCGAGTCGTGCGAGTTCGGGGGTGAGGCCGATGCCGGAGAACGCCCAGTGCGAAAGGACGAGCGTCGAGGTGTCATCAGGCCCGGTGGCCGGGGCTCCCGCCTGCAAGCGCTGCCAGTCAGCCCGTGCCTGCCGTAGCTCGGCAAGGGTGGTGGAGTAGTTGCGGGTCTTGGAGGAGAAGTGGCCTCGGAAGCCGAGCATGTGCGCCCAGGACCGTAGCTTGAGGTCGGCAAGTTCGGGGTGTGCGCCGAGTTCCCAGGCGGTACGGATCATCTGTTCGGCGTGGACGGGTATGTCCCACTGGGCGAGTTCTGAGGTTCCCCCGAGGTGCGGAAGGTTGCCGGACATTGCCTGATGGGCCGTAAGAAGGGAGCCGCTGTCATGGCTGCACCGATGAAGTACCCGCCCGAGTTGCGGCAGCGAGCTGTCGCCGCGTACCGGGCCGCCGATCCGAAGCCCGTGATCCGGCAGATGGCCCGCGATCTCGGGGTGTGTGGACGATCACGTAATTCCCCGCGCCCACGGTCAGGTAATTCCCCAGTTGCTGGCGGAGGGGGCTGCCGAGTCCGGCGATGGTGGCCTGGGGATGAGATTGGCCAAGCTGGGAGGATGATGCCATGAGCTTCGACCTGGCGGTTCTTGCGATGGACGCTTCGGCTGATGCCGCGGCAGCGCGTGCGATGTTCGAGCGGTGCAACTCCCTGCATCATGGCGAGGGTGAACTGGATGAGCGGGTAGTCGGGTTCTATGAGCGGCTGCGCTCTCAGTTCCCCGACTACCCGCCCCGCCCGGCGGACTCGCCCTGGATGTCGACGCCGTTGGCGGTCGGCATCGACCACGTGATCATGAACCTGAGCTCCTCCTCCAAGAGTGACGACGCGATCAAGGTGATCGAGGAGCTGGCCGGGGAGTACCGATTGGTCCTGTGGGATCCGCAGTCCCAGGATGCCCACTTGCCGAGCGCCTGATCTCGATGCAGGGTGACAGTGGCTAACTTCCCTTCTCCGAAGGGTTTTTGGGCCGCTTGTTGGGCCGGTAACTGGGGCCGTTCATGATGACCTGGTGGCTGGTGTTGATCAGCCGGTCGAGGAGGGACTCGGCGACGACGGGGTTGGGGAAGAGCGGATACCAGTCGCTGGGGGCCCGGTTGCTGGTGATGATCAGGGACCGGCCCTGCCGCTCGCTGACCAGCTCGTAGAGGTCGTCGGCCTGGGCGGCGGAGAGCTGGCGCATCGCGAAGTCGTCGAGGATGAGCACGTCGGGGCGGACGAGCTCGCGGACCCGCTTGTCCCAGGTGCGGTCCGCGTGGCCGCCGGCCAGATCGGCCAGGATCCGGCTGGTCTTGGCGAAGCGGACGTTCGCGCCCTGACGGACGGCCAGGTGGCCGAGGGCCTGGGCCACGTGTGTCTTCCCGACGCCGACCGGCCCGAACAGAATTACGGACTCGCCTGCGTGGAGCCAGCGCAGGGCGGCCAGGTCGCGGATCTGGGCCGCGGGCAGCTTCGGGGAGGCGGTGAAGTCGAACTCCTCCAGGGTGACCTGCTGCTCGAACTTCGCTTTCTGCAGACGCCGTTGGAAAGCGACGGTCTCGCGGCGGGTGATGTCGTCCTGGCAGAGGACCTGAAGGAAGTCCAGGTGTCCGAGCTCGCCGCCGTGAGCCTGAGCCAGGCGGGCGTCGAGGGTCTCCAGCATCCCGGACAGCCGAAGCGTCTTGAGTGACTCGCGCAGGGCGGTGTCCATCACGCTCATCGCACGGCCTCCCCGGCGTCGTCGCGACCATGGTCATCGCGGAGCTCGTCCTGGGTCTGGGTGGGGATGGCGGAGGCGAACAACTGCTGGGGGCCGTGGAGGAAGGCCGCGGCGCCTGCGTCGCCTGTCTCCGGCTCGGGATCGGTCTCGGTGCCGGCGATCAGGATGCCCTTGATGGTGCGGTAGGCCGGATCGCCGACCGTGATGGCCTTGGTGCAGGCCGCCTCCAGGCGCTGGTCGCCGTACTTCTTCCGCAGTCCGAGGATCCCCTGGGCGGCGCGGAGCCGGTAGAGCGCGTTGACCTCCAGCAGCTGGTCGACCACCTCGCGGCAGGCGTCCCCGACCTCGGCCGCCTGGGTGCGGCACCAGATCGGCGTCTTCATCTGGAACGCGATCTTCTCCGGTGGGTAGTCGGTCCTGTCTGTCCTTTTGCCCTGGTCCAGGGCGGCGTGGGTCTTCACCAGCTCGCCCCCGTGGAAGACCTGGACCATGGTGGCGGTGGAGCGGACATCGACCCGTCGCCCGATCAGTTTCCAGGGCACCGAGTAGAGGGTGCGGCCGACCTTGATGTGGATGTCCGGGCCGACGGTGGCGGTGGACCAGCGGGCGAGCACGAACGGCGCGTTTGGCAGTGGCAGCAGGGCCTGGGCCTCCACGGCCTCGAACACCGCCAGCGGACTGGCTCCTCCCAGGGGTCGGCACTGCCGGCGGCCTGCCACGTTCGTTGCCCAGGTGACGGCCTCGGCCTGCATGTGCTCGATCGAGGTGAACTGGCGCCCGCTCCAGAACGAGTCGCGGACGTAGGGCATCGGCCGCTCAACCCGCGGCTTGTCCTTCGGATGCAGAGCTCTCGCCGGATCCACCAAAGCGCCGTAGTAGGTGGCGAGTTCGGCATACGCCTTGTTGATCTTCGGGTCGTAGAGGTCGGGCTTGTCGACACCCGTGCGCAGGTTGTCCGGCACCAGCCGGCGCGGGATGCCCCCGAAGTAGCGGAAGGCCTCGACGTGGGCCTCGGTCCAGGCGTGCTGGTCCATGTGGACCACCGGGCGGACGAACATGTGCCGCGAACAGGGCAGGACCATCACGAACGCCCAGATCCGGTGCCGCTTGCCGGTGCCCGGGTTGGTCCACTGCCCCAGGAACCCGTAGTCGATCTGGGCCTCCGAGCCCGGCTCGACGTCGTCCCGCAGCACGGTCACCTTCGACCGGGCCGACTCGTCCGGCAGGTTCGCGTGCACCCATCGGCGGAACGACGAGATCGACGCCTTCAACTTGCCCTCGTCACGCAGCCGCTGGTGGATCGTGGTGACCGTGGAAGTGCCCAGCAGGCTCTTGATGTAGTCGCGGTGCTGGTCGATCTCGGGCCAGGTGATCTGGTTCAGCCGTCGGCCGGCGAGGTCCGGGAACCAGTTCTTGATCAGCTTTGCCCAGTCCGCCTCGCTCATGGGCGGCCCGCCCGGGGTGATCCCGGCCGCCTCCGCCGGCCCCAGGTACTTCCTGATCGTCTTGCGATCCAGCCCCAGCGACGCGGCAACCTGGCTCTTCGAGCGGCCCGCGTACCAGTGGACGTAGATCTCGATGACGTCGACCACGGTGAATGTTCTCCTTGCCATCCGGTGCGTCCGTCGACCTCTCGGTCCGAGACCGAGGGACACGTGCACCTTCGCGATGGCCAGGCCCCTCGATCCGGACTCCGGCATGCCCATGGGGAATCAGGAGAATCTGGATAGAGCACTATGTAACGCCCAAACCACCCCAATCGGCGAATGTCGTGCACTGATCATCCGACCCGCGAGGCCGGAGCACAGGGGACGTGACACTCGCCGACCACCGTCCCCCTGGGGAATTACGTGAACGTCCGGGTGGGGAATTACGTGACGCTGGACCCGCTCCTGGTGGGGAATTCCCTGATCGTCGACAGGGTGCACCACGAGGCCCTGCGGAACTGGATCCGCCAGGACGAGGCGGACCGGGGCGAGCGCGACGACCGGCTCACCACCGCGGAGAAGGAAGAGCTGGCCGCCCTGCGCAGGGAGAACGCCGAGCTCCGCCGGTCCTGCGAGATCCTCAAGGCCGCCTCGGCTTTTTTCGCCCAGGAGCTCGACCCGACCCGGCGACGGTACTGAAGCTCATCGACGAGCACCAGGACCGCTTCGGGGCCGAGCCCGTCCTCCGGGAACTGCACATCCCCGCCTCCACCTACTACCGCTGGCGGCGCGACGTCCACACACCGTGCGCGCGCAAGCGCCAGGACACCGAACTCACCGAGCACATCCGCCGCATCCACGCCGACTCCGACGAGACCTACGGCTCCCCGCGCGTCCACGCCGTCCTGCGGCGCGAGGGCACCCACGTCGGCCGCAAACGAGTCGAACGCCTCATGCGCCTGATCCATCACAGCGACCACGGCTGCCAGTACACGTCCATCAAGCTCACAACTCGCCTACTGAAGACGGGAATCGAGCCGAGTATGGGAAGCGTCGGCGACTCGTACGACAACGCCCTCGCGGAGAACTTCTGGAGCGTCCTGAAGACCGAGTGCGTGCGCCGCACGACCTTCGAGACCCGCACCGACGCCGACCTCGCACTGTTCGCCTACATCGACGGCTGGTACAACACCCGCCGCATCCAGAAACGACTCGGCTGGCTCAGCCCCGACGAGTACGAGGCGAAGCACTACGCCGACCAGGCGACGGCCGAACCAGTGGCTGTCGAACCACCCACACCCGTCCTGACCAGGTAATCAACACCTCCCGCGCAGCGGGGGAAGCTCAGCCTGCTCGCTGACCTGCCGCGGAAGAACTGCTGGACGATCGCCGAGCACGCCGGTGACGCGAGCCCGGCCGGTATGCAGCACCTGCTCAGCCGGGCGTACTGGGATGCCGACCAGGTCCGCGACGACCTCCGCGACTTCGTGGCCGACAACCTCGGTGACGAGAACCCCGTCCTGGTCGTGGACGAGACAGGCGACCTGAAGAAGGGCATTGCCACGGTGGGCGTGCAGCGCCAGTACACGGGCACCGCGGGCCGGTTCGAGAACTCCCAGGTGGCCATCTACCTCGTCTACGCCACCAGCGCCGGTCACGCCGCCATCGACCGCCGCCTCTACGTTCCCCGCTCCTGGACCCAGGACCCCGCGCGGTGCCGTGCCGCCGGCATACCCGACGGCCTGAAGTTCGCCACCAAACCGGCCCTGGCCGCCGAGATGATCGCCCAAGCCCTGGACGCCGGCGTCCCGGCCGCATGGGTCACCGGCGACGAGGTCTACGGCGGCGACCCGCACCTGAGCGCCGAGTTGGAAAGGCGTCAGATCGGCTACGTCCTCGCCGTGTCACGCAAGCGGCCGATCGCCACCCACGCGGGCGTCTTCCCGGCTGGCGTGCTGGCCCACGGCCTGCCGCAACGAGCCTGGCAGAGGCTATCCGCGGGAGCCGGGGCCAAGGGCCATCGCTTCTACGACTGGGCCCAGGTCGACATCGACAGCCCGCCCGGACACCCCGGCCACCGGTGGCTGCTGGTCCGATGCAACCCGGCACACCGGTGAACTCGCCTTCTACCGCTGCTACTCACACCGCCCGGTCCCGCTCACCACGCTGGTCAAGGCGGCCGGACGCCGCTGGACCGTCGAGGAGACCTTCCAAGCCGCCAAGGGCCTGGCCGGACTCGATGAGCACCCCGCCGCTGGACCTCCTGGCACCGCTGGACCACCCTGGCCATGCTCGCGCACGCCTTCCTCGCCGTCACCGCCGCCATCGAACGGGCCACGAACATCGCGACGGCCGAACTCAGCCCGCTGACCTGCAACGAGATCCGGCGCCTGTTCGCAGCCCTCTTCGCCCAGCCTGTCCGCAACCTCGCCCACTGGCTCCGCTGGTCGAAATGGCGGCGCCAGCACCAAGCACGTGCCCGCACCAGCCACTACCAGCGGCAGGCAGCCCAACAACCATGAAGATCAAGATCTACAGCTGGAGTAGTGGGGCGTGCGCCCGGACCAGGGGGTGAACGTGGGCGGGTAGCGGTCCGTACTGAACAGGGAGCTGTAGAGCGCGGGCTCCTGGACGGCGGCAATGAGGTCGCTGCGGGCGGACGGACCGGCGTCTCGGATGACGCGGCCGTCCTTGTCGCGGATCTGGCGGGCCCAGGCGTAGTAGGCGTCGCAGTGTTCCTGGGTGACCTGGGCCAGGGAGGCGATACCGCGCCGTGTGAGCCAGTTCAGCCACTTCTGCAGGTCCTGGAGCCGGCTCTGGCACGTGGTGATGGTGGGCGGCACGCGGAAGGCGTAGGGGATGACCCGTGCCGTGATCCGGAGCAGTCCCGTGCCGGCCTCCACCCCATCGACCTGCACCGCGGCCAGCTGCGGCAGCAGGACCTCCAACTCGACGCTGGACATACGCACAGCCTGCGACTGAACTGACCGTCCGTCATGACTGCTCGCAAGCGCGATCACCGGCTACGAAAATCCTGGAAGAGCCAACTTTCCGACACGCTCGGCTTGAACGAGACCCGAACTCGGGTGAGGGGCCTGCCGAAGGCGCGCCGTCGGCAGGCCCCTCGCATCTGACGGGCTGGTTCGCTATTGCATGAGGAACAGCTGTGTTCAGCCCTCTAGGTCTGACCAGATGTTGAGGTTGCCGTCTCCGACAACACACGGGTGGTAGCCGAGCTTGCTGCCGAGCTTCCTCAGCCGTTGTAGCTGTGCTGGGCCGATGGGGACGAAGTAGGCCTTCATGGATCGCAGGTACAGCCGGAGCCCGAGATCGGAGCCGAGTTCGTTGATCGCGAGCTCCAGGGATCGGACCAGGTTCGGCAGCGGCGGCGCGTACAGGTTGGTAACTGCGGCCTCGGCCAGGGACGGCCCGCTCGTTCGGAGCTCCGCCAGAACCGCCTCTCGGAGTTCTGGCTGGTCGGCGGGAATGGGGTCGCCTGGGATGAAGGCGGGGTCGTCCTGGCGGACGAAGGCGGTGCAGGTGTCAGCGATTTGCGAGAGCCATACGCGGATGCCGAGCCCCGCTTGGGCCGGTTCGAAGTGTGCGCGGGTGGCCGCCAGCCACAGGGTGGAGAGGACGTCGTCCGGAAGCGCGGACAGCACGAGCCGGCGGGTGTCCTCCAGTACTTCCTGCGCGTATACCCGGCCCTCCCGCTCGAACAGCAGGTCGGCCATGTCCAGGCAGCCGGCCTCGTCTGGAGCGACGAAAGGCGAGTGCACGTACTTGGTGTACCCGCTGAGGCCGAAGTCCTCATAGAAGTCGCTGCGCGGTCTCATCTTTACTCCGGGTACGAGGTGTAGACGACGAAGTTGTCTGCGTGAGGTCCATCGGCAGATTTTTTGGCGACATACCTTAGCTGGATCACCACAGTATTCCCGGTCGGCGTACTGACGCTGCCGTCGGCTGGATTCCCCTTGGTGTAGACCTTGCCGAGTGATCCTTCGTCCCGGAGCTGCCACCGAATCGGCAGGAGGTCTCTCGTCGAGACGAAGCCAATGCCTGCGCCGGCTTGCTGGCCCTGCTTTTGTTTCCATTTGGCGAGGGTCACCTGGTTCTGGGGATCCTGCAGCCATTCCTGGAACGCCCTCGTCACAGCGCCGACGGCGGTGTCCTGATCGTTCCATATTGTGGCGCGTCCGCTCCTCTCCGCTTCGGCCTTTGCCTGGGCCTGGACTGGATTGGGTTTCACATGGCTGTCGATCGTGTGAGCCTGGGCGATCCCTTCGTCAGCCACGATGTTGAGGCAGTTGTGGACGAGCAGGTCTTGTGCCTCGCCGCCGACGGTGCGCACGTAGAAGGTGTGTGTGCCGTCGACCGTGAGGTCGTAGACGGTTTGCGGGGCCAGGACGGTTCGTACCTGCAGACTGCTGACGGTTTGCGAGAGACCGTCCGCGGTGCGGAGGCGATCGCCGGGCTGCAATGCGGAGGCGACGGTCCAGCCCCTGTCCTCGGTGTAGATACGATGTCCGGCTGTGGTGGCGAGGTTTCCGCCGCCGACGAGCCCGATATCAACGAGCCGCTGAGTGTCATGGACGAAGGTGGTGGTGACTGTCTGTGGGTGGAGCCCGCCGACGACAGGGTCGGTTGTCAGTACCCGATCACCACTGCGGATCGTGCTGATCGGGCGGCGGGACCCGTCCGCGAGCAGCACCTCGGTAGAGGCCGGGAAGCTGTTGGCCGAGCATGTCGCTCGCGCATCCTGAGCCAGTTCGACTTCGATCTCGAGTTGTCGGACGAGGGCGCGGTCGACGTTGCGGTCGGCGCGCAGAGCCGCGAGTGCCGCGTCGGTGCCGACACCGTCCTTCAGGGTGTTACGGAAGGCCTTTATGGCGTCGGCGGTGGCGATGAGTTTGCTGATGACTGCGTCGCTGTAGCCGTTGAGGGTGGCTTGCAGGGCTAGCTTGGCCTGTTCGAGTTCGACGCCTGTTTCGAGGGCGAAGCGGAAGGCGACGATGCCCTTGGCGGCCTTGCCGAGGGTGCCGTAGGGGATGAAGTTGGATGCGGCCCAGCCGCAGGGGCCGTTGAGGCCGGGGTTGTTCCAGCACTTTACGAAGTCACCGGTGACGGCATCCACCACGACCCGGCCGGCGGCGGCTTGTGGTGAGTACTTCGTACGGTAGTCGAGCTCTGTGATGTCGATGGTGGTGTCGTACTGGGAGCTGATCGGCTCGCTGCGCAGGAGGAGGGTGTCCCAGACGCTGTACTTGCCCGTGCAGGCGGCTATGGAGAGGTTCGGCTCGGGGCAAGTACTGAGGAAGTAGTCCAGGGTGCCTGTGACCTTGACCGTGACGGTGATCGTGCAGACGGAGTCGCCTGCGGTATTGGTATGCCAGGCCTTGGACTTGGGGAGGGCGACGGGGTAGCCGTTCGACGTCACCGCATGGGGGTCGCTGAGGACGCACGTGGCCAGGGTGTCGCGGACGTTCTCGTACTTCGTGTCGGGCCGCGGGATGGCACGGACGTAGGTGACGCGGCCGGTGTCGTCGACGACGGCCGTTTCGTGCTGCATTTTGCCTTCGGCCGTGTCGGCCTGCTGTTTCGCCATGATCAGCTGTGCGGCTTCTCTGGCGGCCGCGAAGGCTTCGTCCCGGCTCTTGCCGGCGGCGATGGCCGAGGATTGGGCCTGGTCGGAGGCAGTTTTGGCGTCGGTCGCGTACTGCTTGGCCTGCTGGGCGTAGCCGGCTGCCGCGTTCGCGGAGATGCCGGCGCTGCGGGCCGATTCCTGTGCGGCGGCTGCGGCGGTGCGGGCCTGCTTGGCATGGGCGGCCGCCTGGTCGGCGGACACCTTGGCCTGTGCGGCAGAGTTGGCGGCCTTCGTGGCCCAGTCGGCTGCTTGTGCGGCGGAGGCCTGTGCCTGGTTGGCGTACCCGGCGGCTTCGTCTGCTGCGCCGCGGGCGGTGGCGTAGGACCGGGCGGCCTGGGCGGCGTATTCGCGGGCGAGGGAGGCGTTGCCGTCGATGGTGGAGAGGTAGGAGTTGATGGTGGCGACGTGGGCTGCGGTGAAGGCGTCGCGTTGGCGGGCCAGGGGCAGGCCGGTCTGCAGGAACGGTTCGAGGCCGGAGGTGGGTCCGGCCATGGCGGCCTGGGCCGCGGCCTGGACTTCGGGGCCGCCGGTGGCGATGGCCTGGGTGATCAGGACGCGGTTGTCGTGTTCGCGCGCGATGTACTGGCCCTTGGTCAGGAACGCGCGGACGTCGGCGTGGGTGCCGCCCATGGCAGTGTTGGCTGCGTCCTGCACGCCGGGGCCCCCGGCTGTCATGATTTGCATGAGGTGGACGCGGTCGTCGTGTTCCTGGCCGGGGTAGGCGCCTAGGGTCAGGAAGTCGCGGACTTGCGCCGCGGTGCCGACAGATGCGGTTTCGGCAGCGAGTTTGTGCTCGAGGTTGGTGGAGACTGCGGCGATGCCGATGACGCTGCTGCGGTCGTCGTTTTCCCGCGCGGTCGCGAGGTCGGAGCTGAGGAAGGCGAGGACTGCGTCGTCGGAGCCCTCGAGTGCGGTCTGTGCCGCGGCCTGGGTCCAGGGGTCGTGCACTTCGGTGGTCATGGCGGTGCCGAGCGCGTCGACGACGCCCTGCGCCGCTCGGCGCAGGGGTTGCACGTCGGCGAGCTTGGCGACGG
>NZ_JBEYVJ010000216.1:0-12215 GCF_040643935.1 Kitasatospora sp. NPDC047058
ACCGGGGTGCCGAACTCCCGCTTCGACCGGGGGCCGCGCAGCCGCCGCTCGGTCAGCGCGCCCGCCACGATCACCAGGCCGGACAGGAGCGGGTAGCCCGCCTCGATCTCGGCGGCGGCGCGGGTGAAGTACCACTCCTGCTCCAAGCCGACGAGGGCGACGGCCAGGCCGGCGAGGACGGTGAAGACGGTCGCCCCGACCACCCGGGTGCGGACCAGGACCGCCCAGCAGAGCGCCGGCAGCAGGACGTACAGCAGTCTCAGGACGAACAACACGAAGCAAGCCCCCCGCCTGCTGACGATCAGTCTCAGGCGGGGAGCTTAGGCCTTCACGCCGGGCGGAGCCAGAGGGTGGCGAGCGGGGGGAGGACCAGTTCGGCGCTGCGCGGCTGGCCGTTCCACGGGGTGGCCTCGGCCTTGACCGGGCGGGAGTTGCCGACGCCGCTGCCGCCGTAGGCCTCGGCGTCGGTGTTCAGCACCTCCTCCCAGAGCTGCTCGCGGCCGTCCAGGGCGGGCAGGCCGACCCGGTGGCCGTGGCGGACGACGGGGGAGAAGTTGCAGACGGCGACCAGCGGGGTGCCGTCGGCGGCGTACCGGACGAAGGAGAGCAGGTTGTCCTCGGCTGCGCCGCCGTCGAGCCAGCGGAAGCCGTCGGGGGTGGTGTCCTGCTCCCAGAGGGCGGGGGCGTCGAGGTAGCACCGGTTGAGGTCGCGGACCAGGCGCCGCACGCCGAGGTGGTCCTCGTGGGCCGGCCACTGCTCGTCGAGCACCCACCACTGCGGGCCGTGCTCGTGGTCCCACTCCGCGCCCTGGGCGAACTCCTGGCCCATGAAGAGGAGCTGCTTGCCCGGGTGGGCCCACATGAAGCCCAGGTAGGCGCGGTGGTTGGCGCGCTGCTGCCACCAGTCGCCGGGCATCTTGGCGGCCAGCGCCTGCTTGCCGTGCACCACCTCGTCGTGCGAGATCGGCAGGATGTAGTTCTCCGAGTAGGCGTACACCATCGAGAAGGTGATCTCGTTGTGGTGGTACTTGCGGTGCACCGGCTCCTTGGACATGTAGACCAGCGAGTCGTGCATCCAGCCCATGTTCCACTTCAGCCCGAAGCCGAGGCCGCCGCTGTCGGTGGGCCGGGTGACGCCGTCCCAGGCGGTGGACTCCTCGGCGACGGTGATCACGCCGGGGCAGCGGCGGTAGACGGTGGCGTTCATCTCCTGGAGGAACGCGGCGGCGTCCAGGTTCTCCCGGCCGCCGTACTGGTTGGGCGTCCAGGCGCCGCCCTCGCGCGAGTAGTCGAGGTAGAGCATCGAGGCGACGGCGTCCACCCGCAGGCCGTCGATGTGGAACTCCTCGCACCAGTACACCGCGTTGGCGACCAGGAAGTTGCGGACCTCGGTGCGGCCGTAGTCGAACTCCAGCGTCCCCCAGTCGGGGTGCTCGGCGCGCAGCGGGTCGGACGGCTCGTACAGCGGTTCGCCGTCGAAGCGGGCGAGCGCGAAGTCGTCCTTGGGGAAGTGCGCGGGCACCCAGTCGACGATCACGCCGATGCCGTGCCGGTGCAGGGTGTCGACCAGGTACCGGAAGTCGTCGGGGCCGCCGAGCCGCGCGGTGGGGGCGTAGTAGCCCGACACCTGGTAGCCCCAGGAGCCGCCGAAGGGGTGCTCCATCACCGGCATGAACTCCACGTGGGTGAAGTTCAACTCCTTGAGGTACTGCGGGAGTTCCTCGGCGATCGCACGGTAGGTGGTGAGGTCGGGCCGCCAGGACGGCAGGTGCAGCTCGTACACCGACATCGGCGCCCGGTGGTGCGCGGCGCGGGCCCGGCGGGCCATCCACTCGCCGTCCTGCCAGCGGTACGCGGAGGAGGTGACGACGGAGGCGGTGCCGGGCGGGACCTGGGCGGCCCGGGCCAGCGGGTCGGCCTTGTCGAGCACCCAGCCCTGCCGGGTGTGGATCTCGTACTTGTACTGGGTGCCCTCGGCCAGGCCCGGCACGAACAGCTCCCAGATGCCGGAGGAGCCGAGCGAGCGCATCGGGTGCCCGGTGCCGTCCCAGTGGTTGAAGTCCCCGATCAGCCGGACGCCGGCCGCGTTGGGGGCCCAGACCGCGAAGGCGGTGCCGGCCACCCCGTCGACGGTGCGCACGTGCGAGCCGAGCGCCTGCCAGAGCTGCTCGTGCCGGCCCTCGGAGATCAGGTGCAGGTCCAGCTCGCCGAGGGTGGGCGGGACGCGGTAGCCGTCGTGCTGGGCGATCGGCTCGCCGCCGGGGTACGTCACCAGCAGCCGGTAGTCCGCCGGGCCGGATCGGCAGAGCCCTTCGCCGGCCAGCAGCCCGGTGAACAGGCCGCCCTGCTGGTGGGTGAGCTCGGCCGGGCCGTGCGCGGTCTCCACCACGACCCGCTCGGCGAACGGGCGCAGCACCCGGATCGCGGTGCCGCCGAGCACCGGGTGGGCGCCGAGCAGGGCGTGCGGGTCGTGGTGCTGCCCGCCGACCAGCCGGTCCACCTCGGCGGGCGGCAGCGGCGCCTCGGGCAGCCGCAGCACGCCGCCGGGCAGCGGGCCCGGGTCCGCCGGCACCCGGCCGGCCGGTGCGGGGTCGGCCGGTGCGGGGCCGTCCGGCGTACGGACGGCGGGTGCGGGCCCGGCCGGTGCGGGGCGCGCCGTCGCGCGCGGCTCGGACCGCCGGGGCGCCGCGGGCTCGCGCTGCGGGGAGGCCGCGGCCGCCAGGAAGGTGGCGGGCACGGAACGGTTGGTGCGGCCGGTCGGGTCGAGCGGCGTCACGGCGTGGTCCTCCTGCGGGATCGGGGTCGCCGCGGGAACGTCGGCGGCGGGGTGTGGGCAGGTTCCGGGGCAGCGGACGGGCGGGTGGTGCGGGCGGGTGGTGCGGTGGGGCGGGGTCAGACGGTGAGCGCGAGCCGGTTGATCGCGGCCAGCGGGATCGGCAGCCAGCTCGGCCGGTGCCGGGCCTCGTACACCACCTCGTAGACCGCCTTGTCGATCTCCAGGGCGCGCATCAGTTCGGGCGAGGCGGCCGGGTCGGTGCCGCCGCCGGCGGTGTAGCCGGCGCAGAAGGCGGTGCGGTTGCGCTGCGCCCAGGCGGCGGCGAGGTGGGCCAGTTCCGGGTCGGGCGGGCCGCCGGCCAGCAGGTGGGCGGCGGCGTAGTCGAAGGAGCGGAGCATCGCGGCGACGTCCCGCAGCGCGGTCTGCGGTTCGCGCCGCTCGGCGACGGACTTGGCGGGCTCGCCCTCGAAGTCCAGCAGCACCCAGCCGTGCGGGGTGCGCATGGCCTGGCCGAGGTGCAGGTCGCCGTGGATGCGCTGGACCGGCATCCCGTCCGGGTGGGCGTCGGCGAGCTGCTGGAAGGCGGTGCGCAGCGCGGCCCGGTACCGCATCAGCCCGGGGACGGCGGCCACCGCGCTGTCCAGCCGGTCGGCCATCGCGGTGGCCAGCTGGCGGGTCTGGGTGCGGTCCAGCCGGGCGACCGGCATCGAGCGGGCCAGTACCCGGTGCACCTCGGCGGTGGCCCGGCCGAGACGGTGCGCCTCGATGGCGAAGTTGCCGGGCGACGGGTCGCCCTTGAGCCGGCCGACCTGGTCGAGCGCCAGCTCCCAGCCGTCCTCGGCCTCCGGCAGGTAGCGCTGGAGCAGGCCGAGGGTGGCCGGCTCGGCGCGCTCCAGCCGGCTCTCGAACCAGGCGGCGACCCGGGGGATCCGGGTGGAGCCGGCCCGCGAGAGCGCCAGCGAGAGTTCCAGGTCGGGGTTGGTGCCGGGGTGGATGCGGCGGAAGAGCTTGAGGATGTACGAGGTGCCGTAGATGACCGAGCTGTTGGACTGCTCGGCGGTGGAGGCGCGCCCGGGCAGGTTGGCCGGCAGCCCGGAGCCGGGGGTGCGGCGGAACGACAGCGAGCCGAACCGGTCGCCGGTGGCCAGGTGCTCCAGCAGCCGTCCGCTCAGCTCGGGGTCGTGCACCGCGTCGTACAGCGCGGCGCCGTCGTACGGCCCCTGGGTGAGCCGGCCGAGGACCGCGGTCGGCTCGATGCCCGCCGGGCCCTGGGAACGGACGCCGAGCAGCAGCTGGTAGACGTCCCCGTGCGGGGCGCCGGCGGTGGTGGCGTGCTCGACCCGCAGCAGGAGGTGCAGCAGGGCCGGGTCGCCGACCTGGAGCGGGGTCCCGACCACCGGGGTGAGACCGGTGATGGGCCGCCCCTTGCCGGCGTACCAGCGCTGGGTGGGGAGCCACTCGGCGATCAGGGGCAGGGCCGCCTGGACGAGTTCGCTGACCCCCAGAGCGGTTCTCCGGGCCCCGACGGCCCCGCGGGTGCCCACCGGCACGGGGCCGGCCGGGGGGTCGCGGTGGACGTGGGCCTGAGAACGGGAGGTTTCGGACATGACTCCCTTTCCCCGGAAGCGGGCGGACTGCCCGACGGGTCTGGCCGGGTCCGTCAGTCTTCCGGATTTCGGCGGCGCGGCGGCGACGGCACGCGAGCGGTGCTCGGGTGTCACGCCTTCGTGTGGGTGGCCGTTGGGCTGTTCTCCGTACGCGGTGGTGCAGAGACCTCCGGGGGCGCGGGGGTTCAACTCGCGCCCCCGGAGGGTTTGGTGGTGCGGGTGCGGCCCGGGGGAGGCCGGGGCGCTGACGGATCGTTACTTCGATCGCCTGGTGCCGCTCAGCCGCGGGGGCCGGCGGAGCTGGAACCAGTAGAAGCCGTGGCCGGCCAGGGTGAGCAGGTAGGGCCACTCACCGATCGAGGGGAAGCGCACCCCGCCGATCAGCTCGACCGGGTACCGCCCGCCGTACTGCCGCAGGTCCAGTTCGGTCGGCTGCGCGAACCGCGAGAAGTTGTTCACGCACATGACCAGGTCGCCCTCGTACTCCCGCACGAAGGCCAGCACCGCGGGGTTGCTGGAGGGCAGTTCGGTGTACGTGCCGAGGCCGAACGCCGGATTGAGCTTGCGGATCTCGATCATGCGACGCGTCCAGTGCAGCAGTGAACTCGAACTGCTTTGCTGCGCCTCGACGTTGGTCACCTGATAGCCGTACACCGGGTCCATGATGGGCGGCAGACTGAGCCTGCCCGGGTCGGCGGAGGAGAAACCCGCGTTGCGGTCCGGGGTCCACTGCATCGGGGTGCGCACGCCGTCCCGGTCGCCCAGCCAGATGTTGTCGCCCATGCCGATCTCGTCCCCGTAGTAGAGCACCGGCGAGCCGGGCAGGGAGAGCAGCAGGGCGGTGAACAGCTCGATCTGGTTGCGGTCGTTCTCCAGCAGCGGGGCGAGCCGGCGGCGGATGCCCACGTTGGCGCGCATCCGGGGGTCCTTGGCGTACTCCGCGTACATGTAGTCGCGCTCCTCGTCGGTGACCATCTCCAGGGTCAGCTCGTCGTGGTTGCGCAGGAAGATGCCCCACTGGCAGCCGCTGGGGATGCGCGGGGTCTTGGCCAGGATCTCCGAGACGGGGTAGCGGGACTCCCGCCGGACCGCCATGAAGATCCGCGGCATCACCGGGAAGTGGAACGCCATGTGGCACTCGTCGCCGCCGGAGGCGGAGTCGCCGAAGTAGTCGACGACGTCCTCCGGCCACTGGTTGGCCTCGGCGAGGAGCACGGTGTCGGGATAGTTGGCGTCGATCTCCTTGCGGACCCGCTGGAGGAACTCGTGCGTCTCCGGCAGGTTCTCGCAGTTGGTGCCCTCACGGGCGAACAGGTACGGCACCGCGTCCAGCCGGAAGCCGTCGATGCCCAGGTCGAGCCAGAACCGCAGTCCGGCGATCATCTCGTCCTGGACCCGGGGGTTGTCGTAGTTGAGGTCCGGCTGGTGGGAGAAGAACCGGTGCCAGTAGTACTGCTTGCGCACCGGGTCGTAGGTCCAGTTGGAGGTCTCGGTGTCGACGAAGATGATCCGGGCGTCGGGGTACTGCTTGTCGTCGTCGGCCCACATGTAGAAGTCGCCGTACGGGCCGTCCGGGTCCTCCCGGGAGGCCTGGAACCACGGGTGCTGGTCGCTGGTGTGGTTCATGACGAAGTCGATGATCACCCGCATGCCACGGGCGTGCGCGGCGTCCACGAACTCCATGAAGTCGGCGAGGTCGCCGAACTCCGGCAGGACCGCCTTGTAGTCGGCCACGTCGTACCCGCCGTCGCGCAGCGGCGAGGCGAAGAACGGCGGCAGCCAGAGGCAGTCGACCCCGAGCCACTGCAGGTAGTCGAGCTTGGACGTGAGCCCCCTGAGGTCCCCGACCCCGTCGCCGTTGCTGTCCTGGAAGGACCGCACCAGCACCTCGTAGAAGACCGCACGCTTGAACCACTCGGGGTCCAGGTTCTTCTTCGAGGTCTCGGGGAAGGTGTCGGGGACGGGCTCGTTCACTGTCACGCTGGGTTCCTCCGAACCGTGAGGAGGTGAGCCGGCTCGGCTGAGGGATCGAGCCGGACGTAGTTGTGCCGGCCCCAGGTGTAGGCGGCGCCGGTGAGCTCGTCGTGCACCGCGTAGGGCCCGTCCCCGTCGAGGGTGACGGTCGCCTCCTGGACGCGGTGCGGGTCCAGGTTGACCACGGTGACGACGTGGTCGGTGAGGCCGTCGGCGGTGGTCGCGGTCTTGGAGAACGCGAGCACCCGGTCGTTGTCGGTGGGGTGGAAGCGCAGGGAGCGCAGCTGCTGGAGGGCGGGGTGGCGGCGGCGCAGCCGGTTCAGCGCGGTGAGCAGCGGGGCCAGGCTGTCCGCCCGGGTCCAGTCGCGCGGGCGCAGCTCGTACTTCTCCGAGTGCAGGTACTCCTCGGAGCCGGGGTGGGCGGGCTCGTTCTCGGACAGCTCGAAGCCGGCGTAGACGCCGTAGCTGGGGGAGAGGGTGGCGGCCAGGACCGCGCGGATCGCGAACGCGGCCCGGCCGCCGGTCTGGAGGTAGGCGTGCAGGATGTCCGGCGTGTTGGCGAAGAAGTTCGGCCGCATGTACGCGGCGGCGTCGCCGGAGAGCTCCGTGAGGTACTCGGTGAGTTCCTGCTTGGTGTTGCGCCAGGTGAAGTACGTGTACGACTGGTGGAATCCGATCTTCCCGAGGGCGTGCATCATCGCGGGGCGGGTGAACGCCTCCGCCAGGAACACCACGTCCGGGTCGGTGCGGGCGATGTCGCCGAGCACCTTCTCCCAGAACACCACCGGCTTGGTGTGCGGGTTGTCGACCCGGAAGATCCGCACGCCGTGGGACATCCAGAACCGGAGGATTCGAATCGTCTCCTTGACGATTCCGTCCATGTCCTGGTCGAAGTTGATCGGATAGATGTCCTGGTACTTCTTCGGCGGGTTCTCGGCGTACGCGATGGTGCCGTCGGCGCGGTGGCTGAACCATTCCGGGTGCTTGTTCACCCACGGGTGGTCCGGCGAGCACTGCAGCGCGAAGTCCAGCGCCACCTCCAGGTGCAGCGCCTGGGCCTCGGCGACGAAGTGGTCGAAGTCCTCCAGGGTGCCGAGGTCCGGGTGGACCGCGTCGTGCCCGCCCTCCGGCGAGCCGATCGCCCACGGCGAGCCGACGTCGTGCGGACCGGCCGTCAGGGTGTTGTCCGGGCCCTTGCGGAAGGCCCGGCCGATCGGGTGCACCGGCGGCAGGTACACCACGTCGAAGCCCATCGCGGCGACGGCCGGCAGCCGCTCGGCGGCGGTGCGCAGGGTGCCCGACCGCGGCGGCTCGACCCCGGACGGGTCGACCACCGCGCCCTCCGACCGCGGGAAGAACTCGTACCAGGAGCCGTACAGCGCCCGCTCGCGGTCCACCTGGAGCGGCAGCGGACGGGAGGCGCTGACCAGTTCGCGCAGCGGGAAGCGGGCCAGCAGGTCCAGCACCTCGGGGGCGAGCGCGGCGGCCAGCCGGGACAGCGGCGGCAGGCCGGTGTCGCGCAGCGCGTCCACCGCGGCCAGCACGTGCGCCCGGCCCTCCTTCTTCGGCACGCCGCCGGCGGCCCGCTCCAGCAGCAGGGCCCCCTCCTCCAGCACCAGCGCGGTGTCGATCCCGGCCGGCAGCTTCACCGCGGCGGTCCTGCGCCAGGTGGCCACCGGGTCGCTCCACGCCTCCACCAGGTAGGTCCAGCGGCCGGGCGCGGTCGGGGTGACGTACGCGCCCCAGCGGTCGGTGCCCTCGGCGAGTTCGCGCATCGGCGTCCAGGGGCCGCTGCGCCCGCGCGGGTCGCGCAGGACCACGTTGGCGTTCACCGCGTCGTGGCCCTCGCGGAACACGGTGGCGGTGACCAGGAAGGTCTCGCCGACCACGGCCTTGGCCGGGCGGCGGCCGGCGTCTACGAGGGGGCTGACGTCCAGGACGGGGATGCGGCCGATCACGGTGTCGCTCTCTGTCGTCTTGCGGGCGGCGGTCTTGCGGGCGGGCGCCTTGCGCGGTGCGGCGTCGGCCTTCGCGGTGGCGGCCTTCGGGGCACCGGTCTCCGGGGGTGAACCGGCCGCGGCCTTCGCGGCGGCGGTGCTCGTGGTGGTGCCCGTGGTGGTGCCCGTGGCGGTGGCGCGGCGCGTGGTGGTGCGCTTGCGCGGTGCCGCGGTCCGGCTCTCCTCGGCCCCGGGGTGTCGGGCCGGTTCGGACTGCTGCTCCGTACGGATAGCCCCGCCGCCCCGGGGCGCCGGCATCGGCGCGTCTGTCCGGGTGTCAGAATCCATCCGTCCGGCGGATTCCGCGACCGCTGGGTCGAAGGTGTCGGCCACCGGTGTGGACTGGTCCCGTGTGTCGCCGTGCATGCCAAGCTCCTGCCCGAGATCGGCGGCAGCTCCCGCGGGCCGCACGGGCCGGGGGAGTACCGGGGGGACTGCTGGGTGGGGAGGCCGTGCGACCGGAAGCCTGCCCGCGCCGCCGTCCCCGGCAACCTGCCCCGCTCCCGCTGAGCCCGTGACGGGCCGCCCGGGAGCCCGCGCGCGTCCCGGCGCACGCCTCCCGGGGCACGCCCTCGGGTGACCCAACCCACCCGTGAACGAGCAGGCCGAGTCCGAGGACACGCAACGGTGTGCGGTGAGCGCCGAATGGGCTAAGGAGGTCGGGAAACGATCAACGCGAAAGGGATTCGGACGTGCTGCTTCGAGGAGGGCGCCACCCGTCGCCGCACTCCCCGCAGCATCAACGGCCTTGGTTCATAGTCGCACCGGGGACAGGACTTTCGCAGCGGTACGACAGTAGTTTCGGCGCGCGGAAGGGGAGGATCCGCGGCCGGAAATGGAGCTTTCCCGCGATGTTCACGTATTGGTAGCGCGTCACGCCGGAAAGTGCGCCTCGCGCGCCCCCTGTGCAGTCCAATGCGCCGAATGCGATCTCATCAATAGGCCGAACGGAGGCCCAATAGCCCACTTGACGCACCATCACGACAGCGGCCGGGGCTACGCTTCACGCCGTGAAGGCAATCCGCAGATTCACCGTCCGCACCGTCCTGCCCGAACAACTCCAGCCGCTGCACGAGCTGGCCCTCAACCTGCGCTGGTCCTGGCACCCCGAGACCAGGGACCTCTTCCGGTCCGTGGACCCGGAGGTCTGGGCCGCGACCGGCGAGGACCCGGTGCGCCTGCTCGGGGAGGTCCCGGCCGCCCGGCTCGCCGCGCTCGCCACCGACCGGCGCTTCCTGCGCAGGCTCGGCGACCTCGCCGACGACCTGCGGGAGTACCTGTCCGGCCCGCGCTGGTACCAGGCCGACCGGCGCGACCCCGAGCAGGGGGCCGCGGGCGCCGCCCAGCCCGCCGCCATCGCCTACTTCTCCCCCGAGTACGGCATCGCCGCGGCCCTGCCCCAGTACTCCGGCGGGCTCGGCATCCTGGCCGGCGACCACCTCAAGGCCGCCAGCGACCTCGGTGTCCCGGTCATCGGCGTGGGACTGTTCTACCGGCACGGCTACTTCCGGCAGTCCCTCAACCGGGACGGCTGGCAGCAGGAGCGCTACCCGCTCCTCGACCCGGACGAACTCGCCGTCACCCTGCTCCGGGAGGGCGACGGCACCCCCTGCCGGGTCGACCTCCCGCTGCCCGGCGGCCGCACCCTGGCCGCCCACGTCTGGAGGGCCCAGGTCGGGCGCGTCCCGCTGCTGCTGCTCGACTCCGACATCGAGGCCAACTCGCCCGCCGAGCGCGACGTCACGGACCGCCTCTACGGCGGCGGCAGCGAGCACCGGCTGCTCCAGGAGATGCTCCTGGGCATCGGCGGCGTCCGGGCGGTCCGCGCCTACGGCCGGCTCACCGGCCACCCCGCCCCCGAGGTCTTCCACACCAACGAGGGCCACGCCGGCTTCCTCGGCGTCGAGCGGATCCGCGAGCTGATCGCGGACGCCGGGCTGGACTTCGCCGCCGCCCTGGAGGCCGTCCGGGCCGGCACCCTGTTCACCACCCACACGCCCGTCCCGGCCGGCATCGACCGCTTCGACCGCGACCTGGTGGCCCGCCACTTCGGCGGCGACGCCGCGCTGCCCGGCGTCGCGGTCGAACAGGTGCTCGCGCTCGGCGCCGAGACCTGGCGCGGCGGGGACCCGAAGCTGTTCAACATGGCCGCGATGGGCCTGCGGCTCGCCCAGCGGGCCAACGGCGTCTCCACCCTGCACGGCGAGGTCAGCCGGTCGATGTTCAACGGCCTCTGGCCCGGCTTCGACGCCGCCGAGGTGCCGATCACCTCCGTCACCAACGGCGTGCACGCCGCCACCTGGATCGACCCGGCGGTGGTCCGGCTCGGCGCCGCGGAGATCGGCGCCGACCGCGCCGAGGACGCCATGACCACCGGCGACGCCAAGCGCTGGACCGGCCTGGAGAGGATCGGCAACACCGACGTCTGGGAGCTGCGCCGCGCCCTGCGGGCCCAGCTGGTGGACGAGGCCCGGCGCCGGCTGCGCGCCTCCTGGCACCAGCGCGGCGCCGGCGAGGCCGAGCTGGGCTGGGTCTCCACGGTGCTCGACCCGGACGTGCTGACCATCGGCTTCGCCCGCCGGGTGCCCTCCTACAAGCGGCTCACCCTGATGCTGCGCGACCAGGAGCGGCTGCGGTCCCTGCTGCTGCACCCGACCCGCCCGGTGCAGATCGTGGTCGCCGGCAAGGCCCACCCGGCCGACGACGGCGGCAAGCGGCTGATCCAGCAGCTGGTCGCCTTCGCCGACGACCCGGCCGTCCGGCACCGGATCGTCTTCCTGCCGGACTACGACATGGCGATGGCCCGGCACCTCTACCCCGGCTGCGACGTCTGGCTGAACAACCCGCTCCGCCCGCTGGAGGCCTGCGGCACCTCGGGGATGAAGGCCGCGCTGAACGGCTGCCTCAACCTGTCCGTCCTGGACGGCTGGTGGGACGAGTGGTACGACGGTCAGAACGGCTGGGCGATCCCCACCGCCGACGAGACCGGCGGCGTCCTGGACCCGGAGAGCGGCGAGGCCGAGCGGCGGGACGACCTGGAGTCCGCCGCACTGTACGACCTGATCGAGCACCAGGTGGCCGCCCGGTTCTACGACCGGGGCGAGGACGGGCTGCCGCACCGGTGGATCGCCATGGTCCGGCACACCCTGGTCACCCTCGGGCCCAAGGTGCTGGCCGGCCGGATGGTCCGCGAGTACGTCGACCGGCTGTACACGCCGGCCGCACTGGCCCAGCGCGAGCTGGCCGCCGCCGGGTACACCGGGGCGCGCGAGCTGGCCGCCTGGAAGGCCCGGGTGCGGGAGGCCTGGCCGGCCGTCCGGGTCGAGCACGTCGAGGCGGACTGCCCGGACGAGGCGCAGGAGCTGGGCAGCGCGCTGGCGCTGCGGGTGCAGGTCACGCTCGGCACGCTGGAGCCGGGCGACGTCGAGGTGCAGGCGGTCTCCGGACGGGTGGACGAGTCGGACGGCATCTCGGACGTCTGCCTGCTCGCCCTGAAGCCGGTCGGCGGGCCGGACCTCGACGGGCGCACCCGGTACGAGGGCTCGCTGGAGCTCTGCCGGACCGGCCCGTTCGGCTACACCGTCCGGGTGCTGCCGGCCCATCCGCGGCTGGCCTCGCCGGCCGAGCTCGGCCTGGTCGCGCTGCCCGCCGAGTCGGCCGGGATGGACGCGGGCCTGCTGCGCTGAACGGGCGACCGCCGGGGGAGGCCGCGACCTCCCCCGGCGGGCCCGGGACACGCCTAGGGTCTGTCCGGCGGATCTAGACCCAACGCCGTTCAGTTAAGCGTGGGGCCTGCATGTCAAGGCCGGTAGGCAAAGCAGCGGAGCTCCCGTAGAAGAGGTCTGTCCTCCAAGACATCCT
>NZ_JBEYVJ010000217.1:0-12143 GCF_040643935.1 Kitasatospora sp. NPDC047058
TGGGCTTTGGCCAAGGTCAACCGAGAGGCCGGCATCACCCGGCTCACCCGGTTCGCCAACGACGCCGCCCTGGACGACACCGCCCGCGTGCGGGCGTCCTGGGCCCTGGCCAAAGTGGACAGGCTCCGCGAAGCTGCAATCGGCCGGCTCACCCTGCTCGTCAACGACACCACCCTCGACGACACCGCCCGTGTGGATGCGGCCTGGGCTTTGGCCAAGGTCAACCGAGAGGCCGGCATCACCCGGCTCACCCGGTTCGCCAACGACGCCGCCCTGGACGACACCGCCCGCGTGCGGGCAGCTGACGCTTTGGCCAAGGTCGACCGAGAGGCCGGCATCGCCTGGCTCACCCAACTCGCCAACGACACTGATCTCGGCGGCATCGCCCGCGTGTGGGCAGCCGAAGCCTTGGCCGAGGTGGACCGGGAAGCCGGCATCATCGAGTTCACCCATCTTGCCGACGACCTCACCCTGAGCGACTTCGCCCGCACACGTGCGGTCCGTGCCCTGGCCAAGCTTCTCGGCGGCCGCAACAAACCATGCAAAGATGCAGCTAATTGACGTGACGCTGCTGGAGCTCGGCATTCGGCTACCTGTAATCATTACCCAGACAGTCTGGGTGGCCAGTCCACGGCCGGCCACGGCCCACGCCCCCGGCACCGACACGGCGTCGAACACTGCCCGGACCAGCGGCTCGTCAGGGTGAACTGTCCCGGATTGCCTGACGTGCTCGTTGTGGTGGCTGTATTCCGGTGGTGTGTGAGGTATGCAGATGGGGGCGGGCCGGCCGCGGGACGGCCGCGCCGGGAGACGGTCCGGATCACCGTCTTCGGTCAGCCAGCAGAGGATGTCCGGCCCTGAGGTGACTGCCCAGGCAAGGGGTGCCCCGGATCGACGTCGAGCGCGGCCCTGCCCCCTCCATTTCCCAGCCGTAGCGCACGTCCGCGGTCTCCTCGGCCAGGTCACCAGGGTTCCACTAGGAGCTGTCCGGCCGATCACGCGGTGAACCACTGAACCTGGCCGTGGCGGGGCGGCCACGTGCCATGATCAGGGTGTGAGCGAGTATTCCTGGCCTTGGGAGAACGAGAAGTACTCGGCTTCCGGCACTGCCTCGGCCTGGACCGCGAGCGTCCTTGCCCTGCCTCTAGGAACCCTGATCACCGGTGAGGTGATCGGCCGGCAGCCCTTCGGATCCTTCATCGCCATCGACGGTCACCCCGATGCTCTCGGGTTGGCCCGAGTCAACCTGAAGCCCAGATGTCTGAAGCTGCCGACGTTGGGGCAGCGCGTTGTTGGCGAGGTCTTCTATCACGAGGAGCATGTCCGTCAGGTGGGCATCATGCTCAGCGAGTGGGGCCAGCACAAGGATCTGCTGCCCTCGTTCGCTGAACGCGTCGGTCAGGTCGTCATCGGGCACGTCGCGAAGATCGCGCCGATTGGAGTGTTCGTTGACCTCGCCGACTGTGTCGCTGGGCTAGTTCCGCTCGCGGAATTCCCTGAACCGGCCACAGAGGCTGTAAAGGATCTGCATGAGGGCCAGGAGGTCTCTGTGCAGATCGTCTCCGTCGACCTTGAACGGCAGCGGATCCTCCTGTCGTATGAGAGCCCCCTGCAGCTCATCCGCGGAGCCAGATGACCACGGCCGCAACGGTGACAGTTCCGAGGAAGACATAGCCGCGCTTGTCGTATCGGGTCGCTACCGCTCGGGCATTCTTCAGCTTGTTGATGGCCCGTTCGACGGTATTGCGCTTCTTAATACCGATCACCGTCGAAGCCCGGTGGCCGCCCGCCGCGCGATCCCTTGCGCAGGCGGGCGGCCTGGCTGTCGGCCTTCTCCGGGATCGTGGGCCGGATGCCGCGCCGCCGCAGGTACTCGCGACAGGGACCGTTGCTGTAAGCCTTGTCGGCCGCGACGCTGTCGGGCCTCTTGCGAGGCCTGCCCAACCCGAGCCGGGGGACCCGGATCTTCTCCAGCACCGGAACGAACTGGGTGCAGTCCGCCCGCTGCCCCGGTGTGACCCCGGTCCGCACCCGGTGCAAGATCCCGTTGATCACCTGCCGATGATCACGCCACCGCCCGCACCGACCGTTGCTCACCGGCAGGAGCGGCCGGAGCCGCTCCCACTCAGCGTCCGACAGATCACCGCGTTCACCCCGCCCCATACCTGGGGAACGAGCAGATCGCGCGACAGTCACATGATCGGCCGGACAGCTCCTAGATGGCTTCCGTAGGAACGGGAACCAGAATGCTGGCCTCACCGGTGATCGATCCGCCGCCGTGGACGGACATAAAGGCCTGGTAATCAGCAGGGAAGCGAACGTTCCAGGTCGCTTCGGCAACTGCCCCGTCCACCGGCTCGTCGACACCGTGCTCTGCCGACATGATCTGAGCGAGCGCTGCGACACCCGAGTTCTCCACCACTGCGGTCCTCTCCTGTGGATTATCCGAGCCAACGTAGCGGCCCGGTCCGACAGTGAAGCCCAGTGCGAGACACTACCCGTTGTGGCTGCGGGCGCACCCATGCGCCAATTCACGGCCTTCCGTCAGCGTTCCCGAATTGCCACTCAACGTTGTCCACGCCGACAGTCCATTCAGGCGCTAACCAGCGGCCGCCACGGGGCCGGCCGTGACCTGGGGTGGGTTGGGGAGGAGTGACGCGAGGTTCTCCCGTACGAAGTCCGCCGCCTTCGCGATCGACTCCTCGGCGCCGGCCCGGTCCTCGTAGACGCTGGTGGAGACCATCACGCCATTCCCGGCGTCGATCCAGTAGTAGGCCACGAACCCGGGGACCTGACGCAGGAGAGGGACGAACCCCTCGGCCACGCGGCGTCCCGCCTCGACGGGATCGGTCACGCCTTCGTACCGCCGTACTGTTGCGTACACGCTGCTCTCCTTCCGGGTCCCGAGGTCATCGTGCTCGATGGCATGCCTCCGCCGGTCGCGTGTCGTTCTGCTGTCGCCCACGACTCGTCCGGAGGGCACTCGACAGCCGTACCGGTGGTCCGCATTCCGCTGTGACGGCCGAGCCGGCCGAGTCCGCCGAGGTGCCGGAGCGCGCTGCGGTAGTGGACGCCGATCCCGGCGTCCACTTGGCCATTCTTCTCCTCTTTCGGCGTGACGGCGACGCCGGGCCCGATGGGAAGGCCCATCGGAGCCACGGGTGAGCGGCACGGGCGCAGCGGCACCCGGGGCACGAGCGTCAGGCGAGGGCGAGGAACAGCTTCTCGAGCTCCGCCTCGGACATCGGCGGGGCCTCGCCGTCGGCGGTGGCCATGCACTGGCGCATGCCGCTGGCCACGATCTTGAATCCGGCCCGGTCGAGGGCCCGGGAGACGGCGGCGAGCTGGGTCACGACGTCCTTGCAGTCGCGGCCCGCCTCGATCATCGCGATCACGCCGGCCAGCTGACCCTGGGCCCGGCGCAGGCGGTTGAGCACCGCGCCCACCGAGTCGTCGTCCACCTGCATGACCGCACCTCCAGAGTGTCGCTGTCCGGTTCAGTGTACCCCTCGGGGTATATCCGACCGTGGGCGCCGACCCTGCGGGCCGGGATCAGTCCAGGGCCCGGGCGTGACGCATGCGGGCGGAGAGGTCCTCCGGGGCGACGAGCGGGGACGGGTAGTCGGGGGCGAGCAGCCAGGGGCGGTGGACGGCCGGTCCGGGCAGGTGGGCGAGTTCGGGCACCCAGCGGCGCACGTAGTCCCCGTCCGGGTCGTAGCGGTCGGCCTGGCGCAACGGGTTGAGCACCCGGTTGGGCCGGGTATCGGTGCCGGTGCCGGCGACCCACTGCCAGTTGAGCTGGTTGTTGGCCACGTCGCCGTCGACCAGCAGGGACAGGAAGTGGTCGGCCCCGATCCGCCAGTCCAGGTACAGGGACTTGGCGAGGAAGCTCGCCGTCAGCAGCCTGGCGCGGTTGTGCATCCAGCCCTCGTGGGCGAGTTGGCGCATGCCGGCGTCGACGATCGGGTAGCCGGTGCGGCCCTGCCGCCAGGCCTCGGCCTCGCGCTCGTCGCGGTGCCACTGGTCGTCCCTGGCGCGGTAGTCGCGGCGGGCGGCGTCGGGCCGGGCGGCGAGGACCTGGTGGTGGAAGTCCCGCCAGGCGAGCTGGCGGACGAACGCCTGCGCCCCCTCGCCGTCGTGCCGCAGGGCACCGGCGACGAGTTCGGTCGGGGAGAGACACCCGAAGTGCAGGTACGGGGAGAGCCGGGACGTCGCGTCGCCGGCCAGGTCGTCGTGCACGTCGGCGTACGCGTCGACGTCCCAGCGCCGCCACCGTGCCCGGGCGGCCGTCTCGCCTCCGGGGGGCAGGGCCGGCGAGTCCGGGTCGCCGATGACCAGGGTGTCGCTGCCGATGCCGTCCGGCGTGTGGAGCACCCGGGGCGCGCCCAGCACGGTGCGGTGGGGCGTCTGCTGCCAGGCGCGGTGGTAGGGGGTGAACACCGCGTAGTGGTCGCGGCCGGCCGGGGTGATCCGGCCGGGTGGGACCACCGTCACGGAGGCGTCGTGGACGTGCAGGCGGTCGCCGAGGGCGGCGTGCAGCCGTTCCTCGCGCCGGTGGGCGAAGGCGGTCACCCCGGCGGCGACGTGCACGGTGGTGGCGCCGGTCTCGGCGGCGACGCGGGCCGTCTGCTCGGCGGTGTCCCCCCGGCGCACGGTCAGCCGGGAGCCGATACGGCGCAGCGAGGCGTCCAGGTCGGTGAGGCAGTCGGCCAGGAAGGCCAGCCGGTTGGGGGCGGCGAAGCCGGCCGCCTCGACGGCGGGGTCGACGACGAACAAGGGGACGACCTGGTCGGCGGCGGTGCGGGCGGCGTGCAGGACGGGGTTGTCGTGCAGGCGCAGGTCCTGGGTGAACAGGGCGATCGATACGGTCACAGGTGGTGCCTCGCAGGCGGTGCGGTCGGGGTTGCTCGGGTCGTGCGGGTCTTCGGGGTCTTCCGGGTGTTTCGGGTCTGGCGGGCCTGTTGGGTTGTCGCAGGTCGGCAGGGTTGTCGCAGGTCGGCGCGGGGGGGGGTGGCGGGAGTCCGCCGGTGCGGGCTCACTCCGTGGCGGCGTGCTCCACGAGGTCCAGCGCGCTTTCGAGGGTGCGGGGGCTGGCCGTGCCGTCCAGGTGCTGGAAGCGGCTCCAGCCGGGCCCGGCGGGCAGGACGAGCGGCCCGCCGCGGGAGCCGCGCGGCCCCCACACGGTGCCGGTCACCTGTCGCACCAGGCTCGGGTCCGCGGTCTGCGGGATCTGGGACCACAGCATCACGGCGACCGGACCGGTCCGCTGCACGGCGTCCAGCAGTGCCCGGGGCGGTACCGCCTGGCCCAGCATGCGGAACGGGAGGCCGCGGTCGGTCAGCCCCGCGGCGAGGACCTCCAGGGGAAGGGTGTGCAGTTCGCCCGGCATCGCGGCGAGCAGGACCGGCGGGACCGGCCGCAGGAGGACGGGGCGCACGGCCTCGGTGCACAGCACGCTGGACACGTGCCACGAGAGCAGGTGCTCGACCTCGACGTACTGCTCGCCGGCCGAAGCCCACTTCCGTCCGGCGGCCCGGAGCGCGGGCATCATCACCTCCGTCCAGGCCGCGACCACGCCGAGCGCGGCGACGGCCTCCCGCAGGATCCTGGCGACCTCGCGCGAGTCCAGACGGACCGCGGCCCGCGCCAACCCCCGGCATTCGGGACGGACCGTCCCGACCTGCAGGGCACGGCTGCCGCCGGGGCGACGGCCGGTTGCGGCATCCGGGTACGGCTCGTCCAGGTCCTCCGCGCGCATCGGAAACGGTTCCGGCGGCTGCCCCGTGCCGCTCCGGGTGGCCAGCACCGCCCTGGCGGCCTCGGCCGGCGGGACACCGCGGGCCGTCAGGCGGCACATGGCCTCCAGGACGGCGATGTCGTCGGGGCTCCAGCGGCGGTGGTGGCCGGCTCGGCGGTTCGAGGGACCGAGGCCGTAGCGACGCTCCCACGACCGGACGGTGGTCGGGGAGACGCCGAGACGCCGGGCCACGGCTCCGGTGGGCAGGCCCGGGTCACGCGAGTCCGGATCACGCGGGTCCGGGTCACGTAGGCCCGGGTCATTGGGGTCCGGGTCACGCAGGTCCGGCGGGGTCTGCGGCTGCCCGCCGTACGGCGGCACCGTCGTTCCCTGCCCGGTCACGGGAACCGCCGCGCCGCGGTGCGGACGATGAAACCCATCGGGATCTCCTCAAGGAGTACGGTCGGGCGGTGCGGCGGACCGGCGCGGCAGCGTCACGTCACATGATCCCCGCCGGGGACCACGGCACCGTGACGGGTGCTCGCCGGGTACGGCACCACGCCCCGAATGTGCAGCGATTCATCCAGGCAACAACACTCGCATCGTTTGTGCAGCGTTGCGTCGTTCCTGCCGCCGCCATACCCGTCCCGCCCCCGCCGCACCCGGGCGGGCCGGGCAGGCGGGAAGCGGGTATGAAGGACCCGAGGGCGACGACGACCGCCCTCGCAGGCAGCCCACACCGAACGCCGCTACGGGCTGGTGACGTACCCACAGGAGAGTGACGCAGTGGTGGAACCCGATGAGTACGGCGGGCCGGACACGGACGGGCGCGACGACCTGCCGGAGGCCTGGGACGCGGCCGGGTGGGACGACGACGCCGACGCGGACGAGTGGCGGCGCTGATCACCGATGGCCACCCCTCGCCGGTCCGACGGTGCCCATGCCGGAATGACCCCGGTGGCGGTGCCGCGCGAGCCCGGTCCGCCCCGCGGCACCGCAGCGCAGCTCCTCACCGCCGAGCTGCTGCGGCGCTTCCCGCTGCGGGTCGGCGCGCACGTACGGCTGACCGCGGCGCCGGACGCCCTGCGGGTACCGCTCGTCGCCGACCTGCTGGGCCGCGCCTCCGAACTCCTCGGCGGGCAGACGCTGGTCGCCTTCATCGGCCCCGGTCGTGACGACGACCGTTGGGCCGGCTTCCTGCAGCGCGTGAGCGTCATCGACGTCCACCCGCCGGTGGCCTACGGCAGCGTGCAGCAGGTCGCCGAGGAGGTCGGCAGACCGGCCGCCGTCCAGGTGGCCGACGACACCGCAGCGCTCACGGCCGGGGCCACGGGCACGGAAACCCGGATCCTGGTCGCGCCTGTCCTCCGGGCGGACGCGGACACGGACACATCCGCGGGCCGGGCGGACCACCCCGGCCCGGGCGAGCCGCTCGCCGTACGGCTGGCACTGCTCAGCCGGAAGTACGACCAGCCGGTGGCACTCGCGGACACCGCCGTCGACGCCGCCCGGCGGACCCTGGCCCGCTGGCGCGCCGCCATGGCCGCCTGGGCCGAGGAGCCGTCAGCCGCCCTGCCGCCCACCACACTCCACCGGGCCCGGACGGCCATGGCCGACCTCGACACCCCGGCGCTCCTCGCCCTCCTCGCCAGGACCGAGACGGACGGCACTCCGGGCGGCGCGAAGTTCGAGACCTTCGCCTACCTCGACCGCGTGCTCGGAGTCGGCCTCGCCACCGATCTCCGCTGACCAGCTGATCAGCGAATCAGCAGCCCTCGGTGCCGGTCACCCTCCTCCGCCCGGCCGACCGGCCCGCCCCGCCGTCGAACTCACCTCCTCGTACAGCTCGCGCAGCCGGTTGCCCGGCGCGCCGAGCCCGTTGATCCGCTGCCGGGCCTCCTCCGTCCGCCCGTCGGGATGCGAGGTGAACGCGAAGTTGGCGCTCTGGCGCAGCATCCACTGGTGGTAGAGCACCAGCCGGAGGGCCCGTTCCCTGAGCAGCGCCACGTCGCCGTCGGCCGGCAGGGCGCGCAACCGCGCCGCGATGTGCAGGTAGTGGACGGCCTGCCGCCCGGCCGTCCGGGCCACCACGCCCGGCACCGGCCCCGGCTCGCCGCACCCGGCGATCGTCAGGTCCGCCACCGTCTGCTCCCCCACGGCGTCCGCGAGCACCTCGGCCAGGGCGTGGAGCTGCGCCGGACGGTCCGGGCGGGACGGCGGGCGCCGGGCGCCGGACCGGTGCACGACGCGCGCCACGGCCGACAGCACTCCCCGGCGGTTGCCACCGCCGATCAGAGGATTCGGGGCCTGCGCCATGGTTCCTCCCGGCCGGCTCGACCAGGGACCGCCGGCGCCTCGACGCGGTCCGGGTGAGCCGCGTCGCCGGCACGAAGGTCGTGCCCTCCCTGTCGTGCCCTCCCATTGTGCGCCGCGTCCGGCGTGGCCGCGGGGTGCCGGAGGTCCTCGTCCGCCGCCTTGCGCGCTGATGCGCGGCCGCCCAGTCGGGACGATCCTGGGAACACGGGCGCGACGACGGCGGCGGGAGCCGGGGGGACCTGCCGTGGGCAGGAGGTCGCAGTGGACGCGGCAGGACCGGTACCGGGAGAGACCGGGGCGTGGGTGGTGGCACACCCGGGTCCGGTCGGCACCGCGCGCCCGGGACCGCTGGTGTGGGAGCAGCGGCTGCTGCCCGAGCCCGGGCCCCGGGAGATCCTGGTCGAGGTGGAGGCGTGCGGGGTGTGCCGTACCGACCTGCACCTGGCGGAAGGGGACCTCGCCCCCAGGGCCGCGCGGTGCACGCCGGGGCACGAGGCGGTCGGACGCGTGCGGGCGGCCGGCTCCGCGGTCGGGGAGTTCGCGGTCGGGGACCGGGCCGGGGTCGCGTGGCTGGCCGGGACCTGCGGCAGCTGCGCCTACTGCCGGACCGGGCGGGAGAATCTCTGCCCGGATTCGCGCTACACCGGCTGGGACCGGCACGGCGGCTACGCCGGGCACCTGACCGCCGACGCCCGTTTCGCCTACCGGCTGCCGGAGGACCCGCCCGCCGAGGAGCTCGCCCCGCTGCTGTGCGCCGGGATCATCGGCTACCGGGCCCTGGAGCGGGCCGAACTGCCACCGGGCGGTCTCCTGGGCATCTACGGCTTCGGCGCGTCCGCGCACCTGACCGCCCAGCTCGCCCTCGCCCGCGGGGCACGGGTGGCCGTGTTCACCCGGGGGGCCGGGGCCCGGCACCTGGCGCTGGAGCTCGGTGCCGGTTTCGCCGGCGATTCGTACGACCCGCCGCCGCAGCCGCTGGACTCCGCCATCCTCTTCGCCCCGGCCGGCGAGCTGGTGCCGGCCGCCCTGGCGGCGCTGGACCGCGGCGGAACGCTCGCGGTGGCCGGCATCCACCTCAGCGACATCCCGGCGCTCGACTACCAGCGGCACCTCTTCCAGGAGCGCACGCTGCGCAGCGTCACCGCCAACACGCGGGCCGACGGACGGGCGTTCCTGGCGGAGGCGGCCAGGACCCGCCCGGAGGTGCGGGTGTGCCGCTACCCGCTGCGGGAGGCGGACACGGCGCTGGCGGACCTCGCGGCGGACCGGGTGACGGGGGTGGCGGTCCTGGTAGCGGGGTAGTCGGGGGCGGGCCGCCTCCGGCACGGCGCGCCCGTCACGGTCGGACAGGAGGCCGCATCATGACCACGCACCCGGGATGCACACCGGGCGGAGCGGACCCGCTCCGGAGGACCGCCGGAGCGGACCCGTTCCGGAGGACCTGCGACCGCGTCCAGTGCTGGCTCGGCCGTGTCCTGCTGGCCCTCGTGGTCGTGGGCCTGCCGGTGGCCTCGGCGGCCGCCGGGATCCAGGCCTACCGGGCGCAGCTGCACGCCGGGCAGGCCCAGTCCGCCACCCGCCACGCCGTCACCGCACAGCTGACGTCCGACGTCGGGGGCACCTCGCCGCCGGACGGCTCGAAGGTCCCGGCGACCGCCGCGTGGACGGCGTCGGACGGCACCCTCCGGACGACCACCGTCCGGGTGTGGCCCGGGGAGGAGGCCGGCACCTCCGTCCGGCTGTGGGTCGACTCCCGGGACCGGGTCGTCCCCGCGCCGGTCACCCACAGCCGGGCCGTCGCCGGCGGCTGGACCGCTGCCACGGCGGCCGCCGCCGCCGGCTCCGTCCTGGGCATGGCCGTCTGGAGGGGCACCGTCCGTCTGCTCGACCGCCACCGCTACGCGCAGTGGGACGCCGAATGGAGCCAGGTCGAACCATACTGGTCGAAACGGCTGCCGAACTGACCGGAGCGCGCAGCATGTCGCCACTGGAAGTGACCGCGGGGGCGCGAACGGGTACCGGCGTGCCGGAACCCGGGATCGACTACACGGCGGTGTTCCAGGCCGTCCCCAGCCCCATGCTGGTCATGACCCCGGATCTGGTCATGGTCGACGCCAACGAGGCGTACCTGAGGATCTCCGGCCGCAGCCGCGAGGATCTGGTCGGACGCAACGTCTTCGAGGTGTTCCCCGACAACCCCGCCGACCTGGAAGCCTCCGGCACCCGCAACCTGCGTGCCTCCCTGGAACGCGTTCTGGCCACCGGTCTGCGCGACAGCATGGCCCTGCAGAAGTACGACGTCGAGGCCCCGGGCCGTCCCGGTGAGTTCGAGGAACGCTACTGGAGCCCGGTCAACGCCCCCGTGATCGGGCCGGACGGCCGGGTCGTCCTCATCGTCCACCGTGTCGAGGAGGTCACCGCGCTCGTCCGCCAGCTCAAGGCCCACCACCCTTGGGAGAGGCCCGGCAGGGCGCTCACGCACGAGGAGCAGATGGCCGCCGACCTGCTCACCCGCGCCGAGGAGCTCCAGGAGGTCAACCAGCAGCTGCGCGAGGCCCACGCCCGCGAACGCCGGGTCGCCCTCAGCCTCCAGCAGGCCATGCTCCCCAGCATCCCCGAGGCCCGGAGCACCACCGCGGCCGTCCGCTACCTGCCCGCCGCCAGTGCCCTGAACGTCTGCGGCGACTGGTACGACCTCCACGACCTGACCCCGGAGCTGACCGCCGTCGCCGTCGGGGACGTCGTCGGCCACGGTCTGGAGGCCGCCGGTGTCATGGGCCAGCTCCACGCCGCGCTCAGCGCCGCGGTCCGCGCCACCCGGGATCCCGCCCGTGCGCTGGAGACCCTGGACCAGTACGCGGCCACCATCGACGGCGCCCTGGCCACCACCGCGGTCCAGACCCTCGTCGACCGCACGCGCCTCACCGTCCGCTACAGCAGCGCCGGCCACCCGCCGCCGGTCCTGGTCCACCCGGACGGCACCGCCGTCACCCTCGACGCCGCCACCGACCCGCCCCTCGGCAGCCGCCCCGAACCGGCCGCCCGCCCCGGGGCGGTCACCGCGTACCGCCCGGGCAGCGTCCTCACGCTCTACACGGACGGCCTGATCGAACGCCGCGGCGAGGACATCGACACCGGACTGCGCCGCCTCGTCGAGAGTCTCGTCCGCCACCGCAGCCTCGCCCCCGAGCACCTCGTCGACGCCGTCCTCGCCGACCTGGGAGAAGGCGAAGGCGCCGGCGGCGACGACACCGCGCTCGTCGTCGTCCGGCTGTGAGGGCGCCGGGCCGCCGGGGCGGGTGCGGGCACCGGTACCACCCCGGTCAGACCGGCGCGGTGAGCCGGAGCTCGACTCCCACCACTCCGGGCACGGACCGCACCAGTCGCTCCAGGACGGGTGCGGAAACGGCGTCGGGCAGGTCGCCGGACAGGGTGATCCGGCCGTTCTCGGACGCGACGCCGGTGTCCACCGCGGCGGCCGGGCCGAGCGTGGCGACCAGCTCGAAGCGGACCCGCTCGGCGAGCTCGCGGTCGTCGCCGGTAAGGACCGGGATCGCGCTGACCTGCCAGCGCTGCAGGGTCTCGGCGACCTCGCGGAAGTCCGCGTCGCGCCCGACGGCGACCACCGCGTGGGTCATGACGTCGCCGACGGTGCTCGGTGTGCTGGTCACGGTGCCTTCCTCCTCCGGAGGTCCTTGCTACGAAGCGGCGTGGTAGGCGCGGGGATGTTCGAGCCGGGGGCTGGTGTCGTCCTCGGTCCAGTCGAGCGTGTGGTGGACGGCGACCACGCCGTCGACGGCACGGCAGAGCCGTTCGGCGATCGGGATGAGGCTGCGGCGGGGCAGCCTTCCCTTCAGGGTGACCACGCCGTCGTGCCCCGGCCGCTGGCCGTGTCGGTGAAGAAGACGAACGGCTGGCCGGTCAGGTCGAGGCGCTCGGCGGCCTCGGCGACGGTCAGCTCCGGAACGGCGGCCGTGCTCACGGTCAGCCCGGGGACCCCCTCGCCGGTCTCGGCGCTGACCACCACCACCGTGACGCCGGGCGCGATGCCCTCGACGTCGGCACGGATGAACTCGGCGTCGTCCACCAG
>NZ_JBEYVJ010000218.1:0-12084 GCF_040643935.1 Kitasatospora sp. NPDC047058
ACACCGTCGAGGCGATCGCCCGGTCGATGTACGAGGAGTACAAGGAGCCGCTGTACGCGCCCCCGCCGCTGCTCGCCCGCATGGTCGAGGCCGGATCCCGAGCGCATCGCCTCGGCCTCCAGGAGGTCACTCAGCGGCGACCGGCGGACCAGCCGTCCGTTGAGCTTCAGCCGGCCGGCCTTCTCGGCGGCGGCACCCAGCAGCCTCCGGTGCCACCGGGGCCGTACGCCGAGGGACCGCATCAGGCCGACGAGTTCGTCGCGGTCCTCGGCGATCTCCCGCGCCAGCCGCCACAGGTCGGGCGCAGCCGGGCCGCCCGCGTGCTCCCGGGCGATCCGGCGGGCCAGGGCGGCGCCCGCGTACGAGCCCGCCAGGTGGTCGTTGAGGTAGAGGGCGAGCAGAGGCTCGCCGTCGTGGTCCGTCATCGTGGCACCCCTTCGCGGTGCGGGGCCGCCGGTCGGGGCGGCCGGTCTGCGCCCTTGTGTCCCGGTGGTCGCGGCTGCCCACCGGGGCCGGACGGAAACGGCGTGGCCCGGGCATCGGACCGGCGACGCCCGGTGCAACACGCAGCACGCCCGGCCGGGCCGGTCCCGCGGCGCCGGGGCGGGGGAGGCCACAATGACGGAATGCGACCAAGCCCCGGCCCGGCCGGCCCGTCGGCCGCGGCTGAGGGCGGTCAGGCCCAGCTGGAGTGCAGCGGCTTGCCCTCGGCGTAGCCGGCCGCGCTCTGGACGCCGACCACGGCCTTCTCGTGGAACTCCTCCAGGCTGGAGGCACCGGCGTAGGTGCAGGAGCTGCGCACGCCGGCCACGATCGAGTCGATCAGGTCCTCGACGCCCGGGCGGGCCGGGTCGATGAACATCCGGGAGTGCGAGATGCCCTCCTCGAACAGCGCCTTGCGGGCCCGGTCGTACGAGGAGTCCTGGGCGGTGCGGTTGCTCACCGCGCGCGCCGAGGCCATGCCGAAGCTCTCCTTGTACTGGCGGCCGTCGGCGGCGGTCTGCAGGTCGCCGGGCGACTCGTAGGTGCCGGCGAACCAGGAGCCGATCATCACGTTGGACGCGCCGGCGGCCAGCGCCATCGCGACGTCGCGCGGGTGGCGGACGCCGCCGTCGGCCCAGACGTGCTTGCCGAGGCGGCGCGCCTCGGCGGCACACTCCAGGACGGCGGAGAACTGCGGGCGGCCGACACCGGTCATCATCCGGGTGGTGCACATCGCGCCGGGGCCGACGCCGACCTTGAGGATGTCGGCGCCCGCCTCGACCAGGTCGCGGACACCGGCGGCGGAGACCACGTTGCCGGCCACGACCGGGACCTGCGGGTCCAGGCCGCGCACCGCGCGCAGCGCGCTGATCATGGACTCCTGGTGGCCGTGCGCGGTGTCGACCACCAGCACGTCGGCGCCGGCCTCGACCAGGGCCTTGGCCTTGCCGGCGACGTCGCCGTTGATGCCGACGGTGGCGGCGATCCGCAGCCGGCCCCGGTCGTCGACGGCGGGGGTGTAGAGGGTGGCGCGCAGCGCGTTCTTGCGGGTCAGGAGGCCGACCAGGCGGCCGTCCGCGCCGACCACCGGGGCGAGCTTGCGGTGGGCCTCGCTGAGCTTGTCGAAGGCGGCGCGCGGGTCGATGCCCTCCTCCAGCAGCAGCAGGTCGCGCGACATCACGTCGGCGAGGCTGGTGAAGCGGTCGACGCCCTGGCAGTCGCCCTCGGTGACGACGCCGACCGGCTTGCCGTCCTCGACCACGACCAGCGCGCCGTGCGCCCGCTTGGGGAGCAGGGAGAGCGCCTCGGCGACGGTGGCGCCGGGGTCGAGGGTGATGGCGGTGTCGTGGACCAGGTGGCGCTGCTTGACCCAGCCGATGACGTCGGCGATCACCTCGGTGGGGATGTCCTGCGGGATGGCGACCAGGCCGCCGCGGCGGGCGACGGTCTCGGCCATCCGCCGGCCGGCGATCGCGGTCATGTTGGCGACGACGAGCGGGATGGTGGTGCCGGTGCCGTCGTTCGAGGAGAGGTCGACACCCTGCCGGGAGCCCACGGCGGAGCGGCTGGGGACCATGAAGACGTCGTCGTACGTGAGGTCGTACGAGGGCTTGAGGTCGTTCAGGAAGCGCATGAAGAAAGGGCTCTCTGGCTGGGAGAAGGTACACCTCGGGTGCGGGTGCGGGGAGGCCGCTGGGCGCACTCGGGCGCCCTGCACCCAACGTTCGATTCTCCGGGACGGTGGGGGCAAAAGCCAGTTCGAGGACGATTGCTGGCACTGTGCACAAACTCGTGATCAATGCACCGCGCGTAGACATGGAGGATCCTCCAAACAGGCGACCGGCAGACTGCTTTTCGCCCCGGCCGGGGCCGCTCCCGTAGCATTCACGCGGTAACGGCGAGGCGATCCAGGAAAGCGGCAGCGGGCATCATGACGGCGGGCGTGGACATCGAGCAGGACAGCGGCACCGGGGCCGTCGGAGTGACCGAGGAGGAGACCGACTACGGTCCCGGCCTCGCCCCCGAGCGGCTGCGACTCTGCCTGGAGGTGCTCGCCGAACTGGACGAGCTGCACGTGGACCACCCGGACGCGATCACCGTCCGCAAGGCGGTCGGCGGCATATTCCGCACGCTCAAGCAGCGCCGCCGCCAGGAGACCCGGGCCCGGAAGACCGCCAACGACCGGGCCGTCACCGCCCGGACCGCGACCGGCGCCCCCACCCGGATCGACGACGAGACGGCCGGCGCCTTCGGCCTGACCACCGTCACCACCACCGAGATCGCCGGCATCCTGGAGCGCCCCCGCTCCTGCTACACCTGCAAGCAGCGGTACGTCGAGGTGGACGCGTTCTACCACAACCTCTGCCAGGCCTGCGCCGTGAAGAACCGCGCCCGCCGGGACGCCCGCGCCGACCTCACCGGCAAGCGCGCGCTGCTCACCGGCGGCCGGGCCAAGATCGGCATGTACATCGCGCTGATGCTGCTGCGCGACGGCGCCCACACCACCATCACCACGCGCTTCCCCAACGACGCGATCCGCCGCTTCACGGCGATGCCGGACAGCGCCGAGTGGATCCACCGTCTGAAGATCGTCGGGATCGACCTGCGCGACCCGGCCCAGGTCATGGCGCTGGCCGACGAGGTCGCCGCGGACGGCCCGCTGGACATCCTGATCAACAACGCCGCGCAGACCGTGCGCCGGCCCCCGGAGTCCTACCGCGAGCTGGTCAACGCCGAGAGCGCGCCGCTGCCGGCCGGCGAGCTTCCGCAGTCCACCACCATCGGCCGGTTCGGCAGCGGCAGCGTGGACCTGCCCGCCCTGCCGGCCCAGGCGAGCGGCGAGGGCGAGCGGATCTCCGCCGAGGACGTCACCTCGCTCGCCCTGGTCACCGGCTCCGCCACGCCCGCCCGGATCGAGGCCGGCACGGCCATCGACGCCGGCGGCCTGGTGCCGGACCTCGCGCCCACCAACAGCTGGGTGCAGACCGTCAACGAGGTCGGCCCGGTCGAGCTGCTGGAGGTGCAGCTCTGCAACTCCACCGCGCCGTTCATCCTGATCAGCCGGCTCCGCCCGGCGATGGCCGCCTCGGCGTCCCGCCGCAAGTACGTGGTCAACGTCTCCGCGATGGAGGGCGTCTTCGCCCGCGGCTACAAGGGCGCCGGCCACCCGCACACCAACATGGCCAAGGCCGCGCTGAACATGCTCACCCGCACCAGCGCGCAGGAGATGTTCGAGACCGACGGCATCCTGATGACCGCCGTCGACACCGGCTGGATCACCGACGAGCGGCCGCACCCGGACAAGATGCGGCTCGCCGAGGAGGGCTTCCACGCCCCGCTCGACCTGGTCGACGGCGCGGCCCGGGTCTACGACCCGATCGTCCGCGGCGAGCACGGCGAGGACCTGTACGGCTGCTTCCTCAAGGACTTCGACCGCGCCGCCTGGTAACCACCCCTGGGAGGAACTGAGTTGACCACCGCACCACTGCTCGGCGCCGGCGTGATCGTCCCCACCGGGGACGGCCGGGTCCTGCTCGGCCGCCGGATCACCGCCGGAGAGCCGCCGACCTGGAGCCTGCCCGGCGGCAAGGTGGACGACCCGGGCGAGTCCTTCGAACAGGCCGCCGCGCGCGAACTCGCCGAGGAGACGGGCATCGTGCTGCCGGCCGCGGAGATGCGGGTGCTGGCCGTCCTGCTCGACCACGAGCTCGGCCGCCCCCGGCTCACCGCGGCCGTGCTCGCCCCGCCGAGCCTGGCCGCCGCCGAGGTCACCGAGCCGCACGCGTGCGCCGGCTGGGAGCGGTTCCCGCTGGACGCGCTGCCCGGGCCGATGTTCTACCCGTCCGCCCTGGTGCTGGGCAGCTGGCTGCCGGCCCTCGCCGGCGTCCGGCGCAGCGGGACCCACGCGTACCCCGTCGCGGGCTGACGCCCGCGCACCCCGTCCTCCGCCTCGGTAGGGGACAGGGTGCGCGGGTGCCGGACGACCGGGGTGCGCGGGGGCGGGCGGGTCAGCCGTTGCGGGCCGCCTCCGGACCGGTGATCCGCTTCAGCAGCGGCAGCGTCGAGGCGATGATGCCGAGCGAGGCCGCCAGGCCGAGCGCCACCAGGGCGAAGTACACCGCGCCCGGCGACACCAGGTCGTACTTCATCTGCGACTTGAGGAACATCGTGGACGCCGCGAAGCCGGTCCCGGTCGCGATCGCCGCCACCACCAGCAGCGGCAGCGCGCTCTCCAGCCCGACCACCCGCTGCAGCAGGCGCAGCGGCGCACCGGTGAGCCGCAGCATCGCGAACGGGCGCCTGCGGTCGGTCAGGCCCGCGACCACGCTCACCGCCAGGCTGCAGCCGGCGATCGGCAGGGTGGTCAGCATCACCACGTTGGCCAGCTGCCGCCACCCCGCCAGCTCCTTCTGCTGGGAGGAGCCCCAGTCGCCGACCGTCCGGGCCCGGAACCCCGGGTGCGCCGCGGTGAGCAGCGTCCGGGTCTGCTCCATGGCCGCGGTGGAGCCGTCGGTGGTCACGTAGAGGTTGCGCACCGGCAGCCCGGCCACCTCCTCCGCGGAGACCGGCGCGGCCGGCCACTCCGTCCCGGAGGCGGAGTGCAGGCTCAGGAAGCCCCACGGCGGGACGCCGGCCACGCCCGCACCGGCCGGGCAGCGGCCCACCACCGGGACCTGGGCGAGGTCGGTGCAGAGCACCAGGTTCGGCGCGAACCCGGGGCGCTCACCGGGCAGTGCGCCGAGCGCCCGCGGGTTGTCGTGGCCCACCGCCAGGCCGCGGAAGCCGGGCACCGCCCGGAGGTCCGCCAGCAGCTTCTCCGACACGGCGGCCGTCATCGGCGGCCCCTCGACCAGGCCGCTCTGCTCCACCGCGACCCGGGTCTCCGGATCCCCGCTGAGCGCGCCCCGGGCGTCGTTGATGGTGCCGATGATGCAGACCGTCGCCGTGGTGACGAAGAGGGCGAGGACGAGGCCGGCGACGGAGCGGAAACCCGCCTTCGGGTCGTCCGCGAGCCGGCGGACGGCGATCAGGGTGGCCGGCCTGCTGGTGCGCCGGGCCACGCCCCGGGCGGCCGCCATGGTCAGCCAGGGGCCGGCGATCACCAGGCCGAGCATGATCACCAGGAAGCCGGTCAGATAGGCCGCCGTCTGCCCGTTGGTGGTCTCCGGGCGCCGGTTGACGAAGTAGCCCAACTCGGCCAGGCCGCCCAGCAGCGGGGCCAGCCGCCAGACGCCCGGCGGCTTCGGGGTCACCCGGCGGGTGACGCCCAGCGGCGAGATGGTGACCCGGCGCAGGGCCAGCCGGGCCGCGACCGCCGCCGCCACCGGGACGCCCAGCGCGGTGGCCGCCGCCTGGAGCGGAGTGAGCGTCAGGTCCTCGACGAAGAACCGGTCACCGGTGAACGGAACGGTCGCCACCAGCGGGCGCAGCAGCAGGTACAGGCCGAAACCGGCCACCGTGCCCGCCGCCGCGGCCACCGTGGACTCCACCGCCGAGATCACCGAGACCTGCCGCGGCGTGGCGCCGACCAGCCGCATCGCGGCGTAGCGCTGCTCGCGGGTGGCGGCGGAGAGCCGGGTCGCGGTGCCGATGAACATGACCACGGGGAAGATCAGCGCACCGGCCACCACGGAGAGGATCAGCGTCATGGCGTCGCCGCGCACGCCCAGCCCCGGGCAGTCGTCGTGCTCGCAGGAGGGCGGCAGGGCGGTGGCGATGGTGGTCACCCTGCTCGCGCCGGGCAGGTGCTCGATCTCCGCCGGGGTGCGGCCCTCGATCACGTACAGCGAGTCCGGGGAGGGCAGCGCCTCGTCGCCGAGGACTCCGGCCATCCGGCCGGGGAAGCGGTCGCCCAGCTCCACCGCAGGGGTCGTGCGCAGCAGGTCGGCGAGCGCGGGCGAGGCGTAGTACTCGCCGGGCGCCGGCAGCCGGTCGAGGCCCGGCGGGACGGGCCCGGTCGGGCCGGTGGCGGCGACGTCGACCCGGAAGATCTCCCTGCCGTCGAAGTTGTCGCCGTGGTCCCACCACCAGAGCGGGTCGACCGGTGCCGTCTCGGTGCGGCTCGCCGCACCGCTGTTGGTCCACAGCACCCGCTCGTTGGCCTTGTCGACGGCGTTGATGCTCGCCAGCGTGGAGAGCAGCAGACCGACGCCGACCGCCACGGCACCGGCGATCATGACCAGCCGGGACACCGCCTCCCGTCCGCCGCTGACGGCGAGGCGCAGCGCGAAGGGGATCACGAGGCGATCCGTTCCGCCGCGCCGCCGGCCGAGGGGGCCGGTGCGAGCTCGGTGGCCCTGCCGTCGCGGACCATCGCCTGGCGGTCGGCGTAGGAGGCGACCCGCGGCTCGTGGGTGACCAGGATGACGGTGGTGCCCTGCTCGCGCGCGGAGGCCACCATCAGCTCCATCACCTGCTCGCCGGTGAGCGAGTCCAGGGCGCCGGTCGGCTCGTCGGCGAACAGCACCCGGGGGCGGGCCACCAGGCCGCGGGCCAGGGCGACGCGCTGCGCCTGACCGCCCGACAGCTCACCGGAGCGGCGCTGCTCCATGCCGTCCAGGCCGAGCCGGGCGAACCAGGGCCGGGCCTCGGCGAGGGCGGCGGCCCGTTTGGTCCCGCTCAGGAGTAACGGCAGCGCCACGTTCTCCTCGGCGGTCAACTCGGGGACGAGCTGGCCGAACTGGAAGACGAAGCCGAACCGGTCGCGGCGCAGGGCGCTGCGCCCGGCCTCGTTCAGGTCGTCGATCCGCTGCCCGTCGAAGTGGACCTCGCCGGAGTCCGGGGTGAGGATGCCGGCCAGGCAGTGCAGCAGGGTGGACTTGCCGGAGCCGCTCGGGCCCATGATGGCCAGCACCTCGCCGGCGTCCACGGACAGGCTCGCACCGCGCAGGGCGGGGGTCTCGCCGAAGGCGAGGGAGACGCCGCGGGCCTCGATCAGGGCGGTCATGAGCGCACCGCCTCGGCGAGCGCGTCCAGGCGGGCGGTGGTGAGGTCGATCCAGCGCAGGTCGGCCTCCAGGTGGAAGAGCCCGTGGTCGGCGAGGAGGGCGTCGACCAGTTCGCCGTCGCGGCGGAGGTCGTTCAGTTCCCGCATCCGCTTCAGGTGGGCGGCGCGCTGGGTGTTCAGGTAGATCTCGGCGTCGCGGCCGAGCATCAGGGCCAGCACGACCTTGGTGAACAGCACGGTCTGCAGGTTGGGTTCGGGCGTGATCGGCTCGGTCAGCCAGTGCTCGAACTCGGTGACGCCGGCCTCGGTGATCACGTAGCGCTTGCGCTCGGGCCCGTCGCCGGGCTCGGCCTCGCCGGCCACCACCTTGCCGTCCCGCGCCAACCGGCCGAGCGTCGCGTAGACCTGACCGTACGGCAGGGGCTTGCCCCGCCCGAAGAAGGCGTCGTAGTCGCGCTTGAGGTCGTAGCCGTGGCTCGGCTCTCGCTCCAGCAGCCCGAGAAGGGTCAAAGGAACACTCATGGGAGGAACATACACCAGACGTATACTCCGAGTGTATAGCTGGCGAGAATACGGCTCCGACCTGGGGAGGAGTGGCGTCGATGCCTGGGAACCAGGGGAGCTGACGGGTACTCGGCAGGCGTGGCCCTGGGGCCGGGCAGGTGTGGGCGGGGGCGGGACCCAAGTCCGCCCCCGCTCCGCACCACGGTCCGGCAAGCCCCCACAGCAGGCCGGCCCGCCGCGCCCGGGACGTGGCGGGCGCGGCTGCCCCCAGTCTGCCCGGCCGGCCCCTCCCCCGCCGAGGGCCGAACGTCCCGGTCCTCCCGCCGCCGCCCGACGGCCGTGCGGGCGTGCACACCAGGGGCCCTAGAATGTGCGGGAGTTGTGGACGGGGCGGGGACGGGGGGAACGTGGTGCCGGAACCCGCCGGCCGGGCCGGCCGGGCCCGCGCAACCGTCGACCGTGCACCCGAGGAGCCCGTGTCGTGCCCAGCATCCCGCGCCCGTCCCGGTCCGCGTCACGGCCGCGGCGGATCGGCCTGCACCTGCGGCAGGCCCTCGCACCCCGGTCACCCCGCGGGGCGCGGGCGGCCGGTGAGCCGCTGGTCCGGCCGCTGGACCGGTCCCGGAGCCGGGCCTGGGTCGCGGCCGGACTGGGCGTGTTACTCGCCCTGGCGGCCGCGGCCGGTGGTGCTCTGCTCGTCCACCGGGCCACCGCCCGGGACGCCGCCGCCGAACGCGCCCGCCTGCAGCCCGTCGACGCCGTCGTACGGAGCATCGACCGGCCCACCGCCACCCCGGACGGCCGCCAGGCCGGTGAGCACCAGAGCATCATCCCCGCCGAGGCCGCCTGGACCGCCCCCGACGGGTCGCCGCGCACCGGCACGATCGACGTCCGCCACACCACCGCCGTCGGAGCCGTCGTCACCCTCTGGGTGGACCACGCCGGAACGCCCGCCGATCCCCCGATCGACGGGGTCGGCCTGGCCGCCGACGCGGTCTGCGCCGGCCTGGCCGGATTCGCCGTCCTCTGCACCGCCGTCGGCGGCGCCCTCGCCCTGCGCCTGCGCACCCTCGACCGCCGGGCCGGGCTCGCCTGGGCGGCGGACTGGGCGCGCCGGGAACCGGAGTGGACCGGCCGCGCCGCCAGCAGCCCGGACGGCCCCTGAGCGCGGCCGGTCCGGCAACGGGCTCAGGAGGAGGCGTCGGCCGGGGCCGTCCAGGGCGGGGCGGGGTCGGCGGCGGAGGCGCGGCGGGTGACCGCGGCCACGCCGGAGAGCAGGAACAGCGCGAGGGCCAGCGCGGCGGGGACGCCGACGTGCAGGACCAGCACGGCGCCGAGCAGGGCGCCGCCCAGCATCCAGACGGCCGCGGCGAGCCGGCGGGCGCCGGCCCGGTCGGCGGCGAGGGCGGTGATGGTCATCGTGAGCACGGTGGTGGTGAGGTCCGGGACCTTCAGGTGGCGGACCACGGCGTTCTGCAGGCCCGTCGAGAAGCCGAGCATGACGATCAGCGGGTAGCGGACCGCATCGGCGGTGTGTCCGGCCAGCGCGGCGAGCAGGGTGCAACCGGCCAGCAGCACGGCCTCCCCGGCGGCGGAGACGAAGAGCAGCCGCCCCCGGAGGCCGGGCAGCAGCTCGCGCAGCCGGCCGCCGGCCAGCGCGCCGAGCAGGAAGGCGGCCAGGGCGGTGAGCGAGGCCCGCGCGGAGAGGCCGGGCGCGCCCGCCAGCGCGAAGCCGAGGAAGACCACGTTCCCGGTCATGTTGGCGACGAAGACGTGACCGAGCGCGAGGTAGCTCACCGCGTCGACCAGGCCGGTGACGACGGTGAGCACCAGCAGCAGCAGTACCAGCGGGCCGTGGCGGGGGTCGGTCCTCAAGCCTGTCCTCCTCCGGTCGGGCGCCCGGCCGTGCGGCTCTCCGGCGCTCCGTCCGTTGTACGCCGCCCTTGCGCGGCGGCCCGTCCGGCCCGCCGGGTCGTGGTCCGCCGTGAAGCGCCATGACCCGCCCTGAAGCCCCCCGCCGTGAAGCGCCCCGAAACGCCCCGTCCCGCCCCGGAACGCAGGCCGGGGCGGGACGGGTGACTCCCGGGCGGACCGTCAGACGGCCAGCGCCGGACGGTGGTGGTCGAGCCAGAGGGCGAGGTCGACGACCCGCTCCAGGCGGAGCCGGTGGCCCCACTCCAGCTGGTCGGGCGGGGTGTCCAGGCCGGCCTTGATCACCGTCTCGTCGGCGATGTCACGCACGTGCGGCGCGTCCAGGGCCTCGCGGGCGAGCTGCTGGAGCCCGCCGTTGTAGTCGGCGTGGTGGGTGGCCGGGTAGTGGTTCTTCGGCCGCCAGAGCACCGACTCGGGGGCGATGCCCTGCCCGGTGGAGCGCAGCAGGCTCTTCTCGCGTCCGTCGTGGCTCTTCATCGCCCAGGGGGCGTTGAAGGCGTACTCGACCAGCCGGTGGTCGCAGTACGGCACGCGCACCTCCAGGCCCTGGGCCATGGAGAGGCGGTCCTTGCGGTGCAGCAGCTGGCGCAGCCAGCGGGTGAGCGAGAGGTGCTGCATCTCGCGCTGCCGGTGCTCGGCGGGGGTCTCGTCGTCCAGGTGCGGGACGGCGGCGAGCGCGCCGCGGTAGGTGTCGTCCCGGAACTCGCCGATCCGCAGGTGGGCGGCGAGGTCGGGGTTGATCGGCATGGCGGCCTCGTCGCCGGTCACGAGCAGCCAGGGGAAGGTCTGCGCGGCGAGCGCCTTGGGGTTGTGGAACCACGGGTAGCCGCCGAACACCTCGTCCGCGGCCTCGCCGGAGAGGGCGACGGTGGAGTGCTTGCGGATCTCGCCGAACAGCAGGTACAGCGAGGTGTCCATGTCGCCGACGCCGATCGGCGAGTCCCGGGAGACGACGACGGCCCGGCGGTGTTCGAGGTCGAGCAGGGAGCGCGGGTCGAGGACGACGGTGGAGTGGTCGCTGCCGATGAAGGCGCCGGCCTCGGCGGCGTACGGGGTGTCGTGGCCGGTGCGCAGCACGTCGCCGGTGAACTGCTCGGCCTGGTCGCTGTAGTCGACGGCGTAGGAGCGCAGCTTGGCCTGCGGGCCCTCCTGGAGCCGGAGTTCGTCGGCGACCAGGGCGGTCACGACGGTGGAGTCGAGGCCGCCGGAGAGCAGGCTGCAGAGCGGGACGTCCGCCTCCAGCTGGGCGCGGGCGGCGCGGTTGACCAGGGAGCGGACGCGCTCGGTGGTGGCGGCGAGGTCGTCGGTGTGCGGGCGGGCCGTCAGCTCCCAGTACCGGCGCTCGCGGATGCCGCTCCGGTCGAGGACGAGCAGGCCGCCGGGGTGGACCTCGCGGACGCCCGCCCAGACGGTGGGGCCGGTGTTGAAGAGCAGGCTGTAGGCCTCGCGCAGGCCGTCGGCGTCGACGGTCGGGGTCAGTTCGGGGTGGGCGAACAGGGCCTTGGGCTCGGAGCCGAAGGCCAGGCCGCCGTCGACCTCGGCCCAGAACAGCGGCTTGACGCCGAGCCGGTCGCGGACCAGCAGCAGGCGCTCGGCGCGCTCGTCCCAGATCGCGAAGGCGTACATGCCCTCCAGCCGGTCGACCAGGGCGTCACCCCACTCCTGGTAGGCGCGGAGCACCACCTCGGTGTCGCTGCGGGTCTCGAACCGGTGCCCACGGGCGCGGAGTTCGGCGCGCAGCTGGTGGTGGTTGTAGACCTCGCCGCTGTAGGTCAGCACGACGCCCGGCTCGTCGCGGCGGTCGGCCATGGGCTGCGCGCCGCCCTCGATGTCGATCACGGCGAGGCGGCGGTGGCCGAGCGCCGCGTGGGCCCCGAGCCAGACCCCGCCGGCGTCGGGCCCGCGCAGGGCCATGGTCGCCGTCATCGCCTCGATGACGGGGGCGCTGTGGCGGACGTCCTGGTGGAAGGACGCCCAGCCGGTGATTCCGCACATGCGCGTGGACTCCTTGGGCGGGAGGGTTCGGAACGGTCGGTCGGGGCGGACGGCCGTCGGCGCCCGGTTCACCAGTCGGGCGGCGGGGGCGCGGGGTTCCACCGATTCGGACACATTTCCGGCCACGGGGGCGGCGCTGGGGCATTGAGGTGCGGCGGAGCGGCGGGCCCGGGCGCCGGCTGGGGCTGGTCTGGCTGGACATCAAGGACCCGAACTACTGCGGGG
>NZ_JBEYVJ010000219.1:0-12076 GCF_040643935.1 Kitasatospora sp. NPDC047058
CCATCGACCGAGCCACCTACAAAGCGACCATCAGCATCAGCATGCTCACAATCGACCCTTGACGCCGCCCAGGCCGCCCTAACTGAACGGCGTTGCTACTAGCCTCGCTAGGCTGGCCAGTCCCGCTCACCCGAGTGAGGCGAGCGCCGCGTCCGCAGCACGGGCCATCTGTTCGTCGTGGCGGCCGGAGGCGCCCCGGAGCCGGGCGTAGCCCTCGACGGCGGCGAGGGCGAGCAGACCGGGGAGCAGGTCGGTGCTGCGCTCGGCCACCCAGCTGGTGCCGCGCGTCGCCATCCACCACAGGTCGGCCAGCCGCCCCGGCGGCGCCTCGACGGGCTCCGCCGCCGGGGCCGGACCGAGCGGCCGGCCCGCAGCGATGAGCAACTCGTGGAACCCACGGGCGATCAGGTGGTGGCCCTCGGCGCTGGGGTGGAGGCGGTCCACGCTCAACAGGTGCCGCTGCGCCGACCACGGCAGCTCGGCGATGTGCAGGTGGACCGCGCGGTGGCGGACGGAGAGGGCGTGCACCACCGTGTTCACCGCGCGCATCCGGCGCGCCAGCGGACGGGCGAGCGGCGGCGGGAGGCGCAGCAGTGCGCCCGGGTCCGGCAGACAGGCGGTGAGCAGGAGGGCGCCGCTGCGGGACAGCTCAGCGAGGGTGGCGTCCAGCTCCCGGGCGGTGCGGCCGACCTCGAACCCCGCCCGCAGGGTGTCGTTGCCCCCGACCACGACGGCCGCCACCCCCGGGCGCAGCTCCAGCGCGGCGGGCAGTTGCCCGGCGCGGAGGTCGGTGCTGAGCGCGCCGCTGCGCGCGAGGTTGGTGAACTCGACGCCCACCCCGGCCGGCGCCAACGACCGGGCGAGCAGGGCCGCCCAGCCCCGCCAGCCCTCGGCGACCGGGTCGCCGACGCCCTCGGTGAGCGAGTCGCCGAGCGCCACGAACCGCACCGGCCCGGCCTCCCGTTCCGGAACCGTCCCCCCGTCCTGGCCCGCCACCACCACCGTGCTCACTGCCCGCCTCCTGCTCCTCGTCCCCACATCCACCGGCACGGGAAGTCGGCCCGTCCGATGTCCCACTCCGCACGCTGCGCCGGCTGCCCGGGCGCGCGCGGCCCGTCATCGGTGCCGGGTCGTCGGTGGTGCCGTGCCGGGGAGGGGGGCCGGTCCCGCGCCGTGGGCGGCGAGGAAGGCGGCGACGGCGGCGGGCCAGCCGTACTGTTCGGCCTGGGCGCGGGCGGTACGGCGCCGGTCGGCCTCCGGGCGCGCGAGGAGTTCGCGGACGGCGTCCGCGAAGCCCGCGCCGGTGTCCTCGGCGGCGATCCCGGCCGGGCCGATCAGCCCGGGGAGCGCCGAGGAGCGGCTGACCGCCACCGGGGTGCCGCAGGCGAGCGCCTCCATCGCCGCGAGGCCGAAGGTCTCCACCGGGCCGGGCGCGAGCACCACGTCGGCGCAGCCGAGCAGCCGGGCCAGGGCGTCCCGCCCGCCGACGTGCCCGAGGAAGTGCACGGGCAGTCCGAGCCGCGCGGCCCGGGCGGCGAGCCGGGACCGGAGCGGTCCGGTGCCGGCCACCACCAGGACGGCCGGAAGCCGCCGCGCGCACAGCTCGGCGAGCGCGTCGACGGCCCGTTCGGGGTGCTTCTCGGGGGAGAGCCGCGAGCACAGCACCAGCAGTGCCTGCCCGGGGCGGGCGTACCGGGCCCGGTCGTCGGCCCGCTGCCCGGCCGTGGGCGGCCGCATCGCGCCGAGGTCCACGCCGAGCGGCGCCCGCGCCACGTTCCGTACGCCGAGGCGGCGGAATTCGGCGGCCGCCCAGTCCGTCGTGCAGACCACGGTGTCGTACGCCCGCGCGGTGCGCCCGTTGAGCCGGTCGGCGGCGGCGCCGGCGAGCGGGCCGGGCAGGCCCCAGGTGCGGAGCAGCCCGGCGGCGCTCTCGTGCGACACCATGACCGAGCGGACACCGTGCCGGCGGGCCCAGCCGCCGGTCCAGCGCAGGGTGGTGCGGTCGGAGACCTCCAGCCGGTCGGGCGCGAGCCGGGTCAGCTCGTGCGCGACCGCCTGCCGGTCGGTGAGCAGCCGGTAGCCGCCGCTGCCGGGCAGCACCGGCCCGGGGAGGGTGACGACCAGGCCCTGTTCGGTCTCCTCCTCCGACCGCCGCTCGCCGGGCACGACCAGCACCGGCACGTGCCCGGCCTCCCGGTAGCCGGCGCCGAGGTGGCGCAGGGCGGTGCGCAGCCCGCCGGAGACCGGGGTGACGAAGTTCGCCACCCGGACGATCCGCAGGGGGCGCCGGGGGCCGGTCATGCGGACAGTTCCTCCACCACCGGGGCCGCCACCGCGGGCGCGCCCGGCAGCACCGGGGCGTCGGAGGGCAGGACCGCGGCGCCGGCCGACAGCGCCGGGGCCACCGCCGCCGTGCCCCGGTGCTCGGCCAGGACCTCCGCGTAGTGCCGCAGCAGCAGGTCCCCGACCGCCTCCCAGGTGCGGGCGGTCACCTCCGCCCGTCCGGCGCGCCCGTAGACCGCCCGCAACCCGGGGTCGGCGGCGAGGGTCTCGACCGCCCGGGCCACGGCGGCACCGTCCCGGGGCGGCACGAGCAGCCCGGTCCGGTGGTGGGCGACCAGGTCCAGCGGTCCGCCGGCGGCCGGGCCGATCACCGGGACGCCGCTGGCCATCGCCTCCTGGATGGTCTGGCAGAAGGTCTCCAGCGGGCCGGTGTGCACGAACACGTCGAGCGTGGCGAAGCAGCGGGCGAGCTCCTCGCCGGTGCGGCGGCCGAGGAAGACCGCGCCGGGCATCGCGGCCTTCAGCCCGGGCGCGGACGGCCCGTCGCCGATGATCACCACCCGGACGCCGGGCAGCGCCGAGGCGGCGGCCAGCAGGTCGACCCGCTTCTCGGGCGCGAGCCGTCCGACGTACCCGACCAGCACCTCCCCGCCGGGGGCGAGCGCCCGGTGCAGCGCCTCGTCGCGGTGACGCGGGTGGAAGCGGACCGAGTCCACCCCGCGGGGCCAGAGCTGGACCCGGGGCACGCCGTGCGCGGTGAGGTCCTGCGCCGCCGGGGTGGACGGCGCGAGGGTGCGGGCGGCGGCCCGGTGGACGGCGCGGATCCGGTGCCAGGCGGCGGCCTCGCCGAGCCCGCGCCCGGCCCGGTAGGCGTGCGCGTAGCCGGCGAGGTCGGTCTGGTAGACGGCGACGGCGGGGACGCCGAGCCGGGCGGCGGCCTGCATGCCGCGGGCGCCGAGCACGAACGGGCTGGCCAGGTGGACCAGGTCGGGCCGGTGCCCGGCGAGGGCGGTGGTGAGCTGCCGGCTCGGCAGGGCGATCCGCACCTGCGGGTAGCCGGGCAGCGGGACGGAGGGGATCCGGACCACCGGCAGTTCCCGGGCGGGGCCGGCGCCGAAGGTGTGCGGCGGGCAGTCGGCGCCGCGCGCGGGTGCCGGGGTGATGACGAGCGGCTGGTGGCCCCGGCGGACCAGATGCTCGGCCGTCCGCAGCACGCTGTGGGCGACTCCGTTGACCTCGGGCGGAAAGGATTCGGTGACGATGACGACGCGCATGCCTGAGTTCTGTCCGGGCCCGGCGTGCGCGCGGCCAAAGGGATCTGTCGTACAAACGAACGGGGGTCGGCGATTTGCATCACCGACCCGCGTTCCCGCCCTCACCCCGCCGCGCGCGGCGGGCGCCCGGGCGCTCAGGCCGGGCCGGCCGCCGCCTCCTTGAGCTCCGCGTAGGGCGCGAGCTTGCGGATCGACTCGATGCTCTTGATGCAGTCGTCCCGGCTCTCCTGCGGATCACCGGTCACCACGACGGACCCGTTGCTGGCCTTGAGCCGGAACCGGTGCATGCCGCTCTCGTCGGTGTACAGCTCGAATTTGCCGGCCATGGAGTGTTCGCCTTTCGTTCGGGTTGCCCCCTCGAACGGCAACGTATGCACAAACCCCTTTGACTGCACGCCAGATGAGCCAGACGGGTCCCGTGCCGGTCGAAGCCGCCGTCCGGCTCGCGGCCATGGCCCGGGAGGAGCTCGGCCGGGTGGCGCTGGAACGGGGAGACGCGGACGTGGGACCGGGTCGGCCGTAGTCCGGACGTGCTGCCGCGCGCGAACCACGAGCCTTCGCCCCGGGAACTCCCGCGGAACCAGGAGCCCCCGCTGCACGATCCCCAGGTGTGTCGAATCGCCGGTGGCCGGGCCCGGTGCGGCCGGTCGTTGACGGGTGGTCGATAGCATGGCGCCGGTCGACGAGGGGGGATCGTGGTGGAGGCCGTGCGCGACGGGGCGGGCGAGGAGGCCCGCGAGGGGCTGGTGATCGCCGGCCGGTACCGGCTGGTCCGGCGGCTGGGCGCGGGTGGATTCGGTCAGGTCTGGCAGGCGACCGACACCACCCTGCACGTCGACGTCGCGGTGAAGCGGGTATGGCTGGAGCCCTCGATGACGCCCGCCCAGACCGGTGAGCGGCTGGCCCGGGCGCAGCGGGAGGCGCGCAGTGCCGCCCGGCTGCGGGACCATCCCCATGTCGTCGCCGTGCACGACGTGGTCGTGGCGGACGGCGTGCCGTGGATGGTGATGCAGCTGGTCTCCGGGAGCTCGCTGGCCGACCGGCTGGCGGCAGGCGGGCCGTTGGAGCCCGCGGAGGCCGCCCGGATCGGGTCCGCGATGCTGTCGGCGCTGGGCGCGGCGCACGCCGCGGGCATCGTGCACCGGGACGTGAAACCGGCCAACATCATGATCACCGGCGACGGCCAGGTGCTGCTGGCCGACTTCGGCATCGCCCTGCGGTCGGAGGAGACCGCGCTCACCGTGTCCGGCGCCGTCATCGGCTCGGTGGAGTACATGGCGCCCGAGCGCATCCGGGGCGAGGAGGACGGGCCGGCCGGGGACCTGTTCTCGCTCGGTGTCACGCTGTACCAGGCCGTCGAGGGGCGGTCGCCGTTCCAGCGCGGCACCCCGACGGCCTCCCTGTTGGCCGTGGTCTCGGACGAGGTGCCGCCGCCGAGCCGTGCGGGTGCGCTCGCGCCGGTGATCGCGGGCCTGATGGCCAAGAATCCGCAGCAGAGGCTCACGCTCGACGCGGCCGCCGCCCTGCTCGGGCGGACCGCTGCGGCGCCCGGCCCCGGGCCGCTGGATGCCGCCCCGGTTGCCGCTCCGGTACCGGTACCGGCCGCGGTGCCGGCTTCGGTTCCGGTTCCGGTTCCGGCTCCCGCCCAGGGGTGGGACGGCGGGTCCACGGGGGTCATCGACGCGTACGCCGGGCTCGCCACGTCCGTGTCCGTGCCCGCGCCGCCGGCCGCGTCCGCGCCTTCGGCACCGGTGGACGTCCCCGCAACCTCGGGATCGGCCGCCCCCGCGACCTCGGAGGCGGACGTCCCCGCACCGGCCGGCCGGGCGCGGTGGCCCTGGGTGGTGATCGCCGTGTCGCTCGTCGTCATCGTGGCCGGGGTCGCGGCCGCCATCGCCGTGCCGTACTTCTCCCCGGCCCGGGAGATCCGGGCAAAGCTCCTCCACAAGAGCGACCTGCCGGCCGGGTACGTGGAGAACGTCGGCGCCGGGGACATGGGCTACGGCCGTCCCGCCGCAGGCAGTTGGCCCTGCGAGGCCCGCAACCGCGAGGTGAAGTGGAAGCACACGTGGGATGACACCGCGGAGTTCTCCCGCAGCGGGTCGGGTGGTTCGGCGGTGAGCCACGAGTTCAACGAGGGGCTGAGGAAGGCCGACGACGCCACGATCGCCCGTTCGATGCAGGCGGTCCGGGACCAGATCGCCAACTGCGCGTCCTTCACCGCGGACATCAAGTTCGGCAGCGACTCGCAGAGCTGCGTGGTCACCATCAACGCCCTGCCGGCCCCGGCGATCGGCGGCGACGTGGTGGCCCGCCGGGAGACCTACACCTGCACGGAGAACGGCACCACCTACGCCCCCGCCGTCGTGGACAAGGTCACCACCGCCAAGGGCGGGTACCTGGTCGAGTTCTTCGCCTCGGACCGGTCGCCCTTCCCGCCGACCGGCGTGGCCGAGGACCTGATGAGGAAGGCCCTGGCGAAGCTCCCCTGAGTCCTTCTGAACACCTCTCCGCACACAGTGGTCATTTCGTAGCCGCGCCGACCGGTTCGGCGGCCGCCCCGCCCGCCGGCCGCAGCGCAGCCAGCCGGCGCAGGCAGGCCCGCCGCTGCACGACGGAGAGTCCGGCGACCGCGGCCCCGAGGCCCAGCCAGCCCGCAGGGCCGGCGGCCATCACGACGCCGGTGAGCAGGAGCGGGCCGGCGGACTTCTGGATCGACTGGGACATGCCGGCCACGCCCAGGTACGAGGCCCGGGCCCGGTCGGGGGCGAGCGAGACGGCCAGTTCCCAGGAGCTCACCGACCGCAGCAGCTCGGCCGCGGTGACCAGTGCCGCCGAGACCAGCAGGGCGGCCGAGGCGGACCAGGCCCCGCCGCCGGTGCCGAAGGCCAGGACCAGGCAGGCCGCCGGCATCGCCACCCCGTAGAGGCCGACCGCGGCCGCCGCCCGGTACGGTCCCTCCGCCCGTGCCGAGACCCACAGTTGGAGGACCACCACCAGGACGGTGTTGATCACCAGGAAGGCCGGCACGAAGGCGTGCGGCGCGGTGGTGTGGTTGATCAGCCAGAGCGGCAGCCCGACGTTGAGCACCGAGTCGTCCAGGTTCATCGGGATGTCCAGCAGGACGAAACGCAGGTAGCCGCCGTCCCGCCAGGGATTCGGCGCCGGCTCGGGCCCGCCGGTGCCCGGCCTGTGGGTGCCCGGCCCGTCGGCGCCCGGCCCGTCGGCCCGGGTGGTCGCCGGGGCGGTGTCGCGTGGCTCCCGGGTGCGTGCGACCAGGGCCGCGGTCACCGCGTAGGACAGGGCGTTGCCCAGGACGAGCGCCCGGTAGGCGTTCTCCGTCCCGACGGCCAGGCCGATCGCCGCGACCCCGGCGCCCAGCGCGTACCCGGCGTTGGCCGCGCTCCGGGTGAGCGCCTGGTAGGTGGACCGGCGCTCGCCCGTCGCACGGGTGGCGAAGAGCATCTCCAGCGTCTTGGCCGCCCGCTCGGCCAGGCAGGTGAGGGCCATCACCGGCAGCAGTGCGGCGAAGTCGTCGCAGACCAGGAGCAGGCCCATCGTGCCCAGCCGCAGCAGGTGGCTGCCGATCAGCAGTCCGCGGACCGGGAACCGTTCGGCCAGTCGGCCCGCCAGCGGCGACCCGGCGATGCCCGCCACCGCGGCGACGCCCAGCAGCAGGCCGACCTGCCGGACGTCCAGCCGGGTGACGAAGGTGAAGTAGAGCACCGAGGCCGCGGCCCACACGCCCGTGCCGGCCCGGTCCAGGAACTGGGCGAGCAGCATGATCCGCCCGTCCCGCCCGCCCGGTGGCCGGCGCAGCTGCGCCGCCAGCCCGTTCCCGTGGTGTCGCATGGCGTGGCCCTCCCCGTTCCGGTGGTCGGGGAGCAGCCTGCCGGACAATAATCTTGACGTCAAGATACTTGATGTCGACAGACCTCCGATGGGCCTCCGCCCGGCCTCCTCGCACCCCTAGCCTCGGCCCCCTCGCACCCCCGCCCCGGCCTCCTCACACCCCCCGCCTCGGCCTCCTCGCACCCCCCGCCCCGGCGCCCGAGCCGTCCCCGGCCGGTTGTCCGACCTCGCCGTTAGGGTGGGAAGCCCGCTGTCCCGCCGCCCCGGAAGGCCCCGCCCCGATGTACGCCCTGCATGCGCTCTGGCGAGCCGACGGCCGCCTCGCGGTGTGGGCGGAGGATGCGCGCGCGTACCTCACCGGGCGGCCGGCCGCCCGCCGGGCCGAGGGTGGTGCCCATCCGTACGCGTGCACCGCCGGGGAGGTGGCACAGCTGCTGGGGGCGATCGGGCCGGGCCTGGACTGGCTGGCCGGGCAGGGAGCCGAACGCTGGACCGGTCTGCTGCTGCCGACCCTCGGCGACCGGCCGGCCCCCTCGCCGGACCTCCCGGTCGGCGCCGCGCCGCGCGGGACCGCGCTGAGCCCCTGGCGGGTGCCGACCCTGCTGTTCGATCCCGCCGAGGCGGTCCAGCTGCTGGGGGCGCTGCACGACCCGCACCGGCCGGGAGCCACCGTCGAGCTGCCCGGCGGCGAGCCCGAACAGGCCGGCGAACCTGGCCGGCCCGGTGCGCCGAACAGGCCGAACGAGTCCGTCGAGCTCGGCTACGGGGCCTCGCTGCGCTGGCTGTCCGCCGTGCACGACCTCGCCTGGCGCCTGGTCGGGCGCGGGCTGCTGCTGCCCGTCGTCGAGGAGACGCGGCCGGGGGACTGGTACGCCCGCTGGCGGCCCGCCCCGGACGCCCCGGCCCGCCGCGAGCTGGCCGCCCTCGCCGCCGGCTGCCCGCCGGTCTGCCGCGCCGAACACCACCCGCCCGGCCGCCCGGGGGCGGACGGCGCCGAGACCGCCCCGCCCACCGGCACCGGCCTGGCGACCGACCTGCTCGACACCCTGGTCGACCGCGAGGCCCGGGCCGCCCTCGTCGACCTCGCGCCACCCGCCGAACCCTGGCTCGCCGCCCTCTGGTCCGCCGACGGACGGCTGACGGTGCCGCCGCCCGCCGACCTGCCCGGGCGGCTCGCCGCCTGGCAGGCCGCCCGGCCCGCCGACAGCCCCGTCCGCCTCAACCTGCGCCTCACCGAGCCGCTCGGCCACGACGCGGAGGTCCGGACCGACGCCGCGGCCGACTCCTGGCGGCTCGACCTGCTGGTCCAGGCCGCCGACCGCCCCTCCCTGGTCGTGCCCGCCGCCGACCTGTGGTCCGAGCAGGGCGGGTACCCCGCGCTCGCCCGGACCGTCGCCGACCCGGCGGCGGCCTGCCTGGCCGAGCTCGGCCGCGCCGCGCGCGTCCACCCGCCGCTGCGCACCCTCCTGCTGAGCCACCGCCCCACCGGCCTCGACCTGGACCGCGACGGCGCCCTGCGCTTCCTCCGGGAGGCCGCGCCCGTGCTCACCCGGGCCGGTTTCGGCGTGCTGCTCCCGGCCTGGTGGCAGCGGCGCCCCCGCCTCGGGCTGGCCCTCACCGCAGCCCCGGCGACCGCCCCCGGCGCGGTCGAGCGCGACGCCCGGATCGACCGGGACGCCCTGCTGGACTTCCAGTGGCAGCTGTCGCTCGGCGAACTCACCCTCACCGAGGAGGAGTTGGCCGAACTCGCGGCGGCCCAGCAGGGCCTGGTCCGGCTGCGCGGCCGCTGGGTCGAGGTGGACCAGGCCCAACTGGCCGCCGCCGTGCGGTTCCTGGCCCAGCGCGGACGCGGCACGATGGAGCCGGCCGAACTGCTCCGGCTGGCCGTGGACGACGGCGCCGCCGTGGACGGGCTGCCCGTCACCGCGGTCCACGCCACCGGCCCGATCGGCGACCTGCTGGCCGGCCGGCCCGGTCCCGCCGACCGGATCCCCGAGCTCCCCCACGGTTTCACCGGTGCCCTCCGCCTTTACCAGCGACGGGGGTTGGCCTGGCTGGACGCCCTCGGCCGGCTCGGCCTCGGTGCGGTGCTCGCCGACGACATGGGCCTCGGCAAGACCGTCCAGACCCTCGCCCTGCTCGCCCTGGAACAGGAACGCGGCGCGAGCGGGCCGGTCCTGCTGGTCTGCCCGATGTCGCTGGTCGGCAACTGGCAGCGGGAGGCGGCCCGGTTCGCCCCCGGACTGCGCGTGCACGTCCACCACGGCGCCGGCCGCGCCGCGCCCGACCCGGCCGCCGACCTGGTGATCACCACCTACGGGCTGGTGCAGCGGGACGTCACCGAACTGCGCCGGATCCGCTGGCGGCGGATCGTCGCGGACGAGGCCCAGCACATCAAGAACCCGGCGGCCCGGCAGTCCAGGGCGCTGCGGTCGCTGCGCTCGGGGCCGCGGATCGCGCTCACCGGCACGCCGGTGGAGAACCGGCTCGCCGAGCTGCACGCCGTCCTCGACTTCGCCAACCCGGGGCTGTTCGGCAGCGCGGAGTCCTTCCGGGAGCGCTTCTCGATCCCGGTCGAGCAGTCCGGCAACGCCGAGGTGGCGGCCCGGCTCCGGCGGCTGGCCGGCCCGTTCCTGCTGCGCCGGAGCAAGAGCGACCCGCTGGTCGCCCAGGACCTGCCCGCCAAACAGGAGTTCACGGTGCGCTGCAACCTCACCGCCGAACAGGCGGGCCTGTACCGGGCGGTGGTCGCCGACCTGCTGCAGCGGCTCCGCGGCATCCGCGGGGTGGAGCGCAAGGGGGCGGTGCTGGCGGCGATCGGCCGGCTCAAGCAGGTCTGCAACCACCCGGCCCAACTCCTCCACGACGGAACCGGGTTGGCCGGGCGGTCGGGCAAGGTGGAGCGGCTGGTGGAGCTGCTGGAGGAGGCCCTGGCCGAGGGCGACCGGGTGCTGGTCTTCACCCAGTACGCCGAGTTCGGCGGCATGCTGCAGCCCTACCTGCAGCGCCAGCTGGGCGAGGAGGTCGCGTACCTGCACGGCGGCGTGCCGAAGGCGCGGCGGGACGACCTGGTGGAGCGCTTCCAACGCCCGGACGGCCCAAGGGTGTTCCTGCTCTCGCTGCGGGCGGGCGGGACCGGCCTCAACCTCTCCGCCGCCAACCAGGTGATCCACCTCGACCGCTGGTGGAACCCGGCCGTCGAGGACCAGGCCACCGACCGGGCGCACCGGATCGGGCAGCGTCGCGACGTGCAGGTGCGGCGGCTGGTCTGCGTCGGCACCGTCGAGGAGCGGATCGACGGCCTGCTGGCGGCCAAGCGCGGCCTCGCCGACGCCGTGGTCGGCACCGGCGGCGAGCAGTGGCTGGCCGAACTGTCCACCGAGCGGTTGCGCGAGCTGCTCGCCCTGTCCGCCGACGCCATCGGAGAGTGACCCGCCCGATGCCCGCACCCGCCGACCGTCCGGCCCCCGCCGACCGCCCGGCCCCCGGTGACCGGCCGCTGGCCGACTGCCTCGACACCTTCTGGCAGGGGCGCATCCCCGCGCCGCCGGACGAGGCGGAGACCGCCGCGCCCGGTGCCCTCGACGCCCTCGGCCCGTCCGGCCTCACGGTCCGAGGGCGCCCCCTGGAGGCCGCCCTCGGACCGGCCTACCGGCGCTTCACCGGCACCGGCTGAGTCCCGCTCCGCCCGGGACCAGCTCCGCCCGGGACCAGCACCGCTCAAGACCCGTACCGCGCGGGACGCCGGTCAGCCGGCGGTGACCGGGTAGTGGTCGGAGAGGTCGTTGTAGGTGTAGCTCTTGCCCCAGCTGCTCACCGTCCACGGCGAGCTGTGGAAGCGGACCACCGTGTTGGTGTAGTTCGCCGGGCGTGCGTGGTCGGCACGGTAGAGGACGTAGTCGAGGTCCTCCAGCGGCTCGCCCGGGTAGCGGTACGCGGCGATCGAGTTGTCGACGGTGTCGAAGGAGTTGGTCCAGCCGTTGCGGGTGTCCGCCGGCGCGACGCCCGCGTTGGCCAGCAGCGCGGGGTACTCGGTGTCGTGCGAGTTGATGTTGAGGTCACCCGCGATCACCACCGGCTCGGCGGCCGGGATGTTCTTGCCGTCGATGAACGCCTTCATCGCCTTGAGCTGGGCCGCCCGGACCGCCGCCGGCTCGCCGGCCGAGCAGCCGGTGTCGGTGGACTGGAGGTGGGTGCCGACCACGTGGGTGCGCACGCCGTTGACGTCCAGCACGGCGTAGACGAAGCCCTTGTTCGACCACCAGTCCGCCCCGCAGGCGTCCTTGAAGACGTACTGCTCCTTGCGCAGGATCGGCCACTTGCTGAGCAGCGTGACCCCGCCGTCCTCCGGGGTGGTCGAGCTGTAGCTGCCGCTGGTGGCGTCCCAGCCGCTGGTCGAGCGGCCGACGACCGGCGTGTGGTACGGGTAGGCGGCGGAGGCCTGCGAGGTGAGCAGGTCGGAGGCGGCGTTGTCGAAGGCCTCCTGGAGCACGACGACGTCGTGGCCCTGGAAGACGTCCGCGCCGGCGATGGCCTTGGCCCGGTAGTCCTGGCCCCAGTTGGGGTACAGGTTCTTGCTCATCAGGAAGACGTTGTACGTCAGCACCTTGAGCGCGGGCACCGTGCCGGCCGGGGCGGCGGTGGCCGCCGAGGCGGCGGGGGCGCCG
>NZ_JBEYVJ010000220.1:0-12056 GCF_040643935.1 Kitasatospora sp. NPDC047058
GGCCGGCCGCGGAGGCGTGCTGCACCGTCACGATCGGCCGCCCGGTGCGGTCCCGGCCCAACTGCCCCCGGACGTCGGCGACTTCACCGGCCGGGCGGCCGAGCTGGAGCTGATCGTGCACGCCCTCGCCGACGCCGGCCGGCCGGGGCCGGCGGTCGTGGTGGTCTCGGGCGGCCTGGGAGCCGGCAAGACCACCCTGGCCGTCCGGGCCGCCCGGACCGTGCGCGCCGCCTTCGCCGACGGCCAGCTCTACGCGGAGCTGAACGGCTCCGCAGGCGGGCCCGGCGAGCCCGCCGCCGTGCTGGCGGGCTTCCTGCGCGCCCTCGGCGTGCCCGCCGAGGAGATACCGGAGCGGACGGCGGAGCGCGCCGAGCGCTACCGGGCCCTCCTCGCCGGGCGGCGCGTCCTGGTGGTGCTCGACGGCGCCCGGGACGAGGAGCAGGTGCGCCGGCTCCTGCCGGGCGACCCGTCCTCCGCCGTCCTGGTCACGGCGCGCGGCCGCCTGGGCGGGCTCGCCGCGTCGCCCGCCGTGCACCTGGGGCGGCTGACGCCGGAGGAGTCGGTGGCGTTCCTGTCCGCCGTGGCGGGGCGTTCCCGCATCGCCGCCGAGCCGGCGGCCGCCGCCGACATCGCGGCGGCCTGCGGGCGGCTCCCGCTCGCCCTGCGCGTCGCGGCCACCAAACTCGCCGCCCGGCCCACCTGGACCGTCGCCGCCGTCGCCGACCGGTTGCGGGACGAGCGCCGCCGGCTCGCCGAGCTGCGCGTCGGGGAGCTCGCCGTCGAGGCCGAGCTCCGTGGCAGCCACCGGCTGCTGCCGGAGGACCTCGCCGCCGCGCTCCCGCGGCTCGCCGCTCTCCCGGTCGGCTCCGTCCCGGAGGCGGCCGTCGCCCTCGGCGTCCCCGAGCCCGCCGCCGGCCTGATCCTGGAACGGCTCGCCGAGGCGGGGATGCTGGACTCCCCGGAGCAGGGCCGCTACGCCTTCCACGACCTGGTCCGGCTGTTCGCCCTGCTCGCCGCGCCCGGCGGCACGGACTGAGCCTCCGTCAGCCGGGGGACGCGGCTCCATGCCGTGCCGGCATCCCGGCCGGGCCCCGGAAACGGCGGACCCCCGCGCCGGGCGCCGGAGCGCCGTGCCGCGGGGGTCCGCCGGGAGCCGGTCAGCAGTGGACGCTGCGCTCGCAGTCGAGGTAGCGGCGGACCTGCGCCTCGATGGCGGCCGCGCGGGCGTCCACCACGTTGGCCTCCCGGAAGTGGCCCTGGCTGCGCAGGCGCTGGGCCTCCCGGCGCAGCTTGGCGGCCTGGGCCTGCAGCTCGGGGATGTTGACCTTGATGGCGGCCTGGGCCACGGCGGCCGGGGCGGCCTCGGCGGGCGCGGCCTGGGCGGGCGCGGCGGCGAGCAGCAGGCCACCCGCGAGTGCGGCCGAGACGGTGAGCGCGGAGATGCGTCGACGCATGATTTCCCCCTGGTTCTTCGGTGGTTCACCTGACGGTCGGCCATCGGTCGAACTGATGACCGATCAGTAGCGTAAGGGATCAGACCCGCCGATCCCGCACCGGCCTGCGCATTCCGGACATTCGGCGGGGCGGCCCCCTGCCGATCGGCGGGGGCCGCCGGTGCGCGCGGGCCACGCCCGGCGCGCGCGAGGCGTGGCACGGGACCGGAGGCGCGCGGCCGCCCCGGCCGCCCGGCATGTCCGGCCGCTCACCCGGGTAAGGCCGAGCCGGGGGATCGAGGGGGGCGGAATGTTGAGACGGTTGACGCGTCTTCTGGCCGTACTCGCGGCCGCACTGGTGCTGGCCGCGAGCGGTTGGCTGGCCTGGTGGCTGCTCGGCGACGGCCTGCGGGCGACCGCGGGCATCGGCCCGGCCGACGGCGTCGTGCGGGTCGCCGGGTGCCACACCGGCGACGACGGCGACGGCCGCACGACGGCCTTCGCGTGCGAGGGCACCTTCGCCGCGGCCACCGGGGCGGAGCGCCCGATCGTGCTCGCGGACGCGCAGGACGCCTACCCGAGGGGCACCGCCGTCCCGGTGCGACTCGCGTGGGGCAAGGCGTACGAGACCTCCGCCCGCGAGGCGGCGGCGGTGATCCTGCTCGGCTGTGCCGTGGCCTGCCCCGGCGTGCTCACGGCCGTCTGGCTGCTCGTCTCGGCCCGGTCGGGCCGGCCGGCCGACTTCGACGCACTCGTCGTGCTCGGCGCGGCCCTCCCGCTGGCGCTGACCGGGGTCGCCGCCGCCATGAAATGACCGACCGTCAGGACTGCCGGATCGCCCCTTCGGCGGGCAGTCGGTGCCGGGCGCCCGGTGCGATCCCCGGCCGGGGCGGGCACCCCGTCGTGCGCGGGGCGTCGGCGGCGTGGAGCCGCTGCTCACCCGTTCGGGCTACGCCCGTGGCGGTGGCCGCGGCGAGCCGTGACGATGTAGCGGCAGGCGGCCGCGGCGGACCCCGAACCCGAAGCCGTGCCCCGAGGGAGAAGGGGAGTCGATGACCACGTCGACCGGTCCCGTCGCGGGCGGTCGGGGTCGGGCCGGGCGGCTGCTCCCCGGCCTCCAGGTGCTCCGGTCGTACCGGCGCGCCTGGCTGCGCACCGACCTGGTGGCCGGTGTCACGGTCGCCGCCTACCTGGTGCCGCAGGTGATGGCGAACGCGACCGTCGCGGGCCTGGACCCGGTGGCCGGGCTCTGGGCGATCCTGCCCGCCGCCGTCGTCTACGCCTTCGTCGGCTCGTCCCGGCTGCTGTCGGTCGGGCCCGAGTCGACGACCGCGCTGATGACGGCGAGCGTGGTGGGACCGCTGGCGGCGGGGAACCCCGAGCGCTACGCCGTCCTCGCGGCGGCGCTCGCGGTCGTGGTCGGGATGATGTTCGTGCTCGCCTGGATCGCCCGGCTGGGCTTCGTCGCGGACCTGCTCTCGCAGCCCGTCCTGATCGGCTACCTCGGCGGCGTCGCACTGATCATGATGGTGGACCAGCTGACCAAGATCACCGGCGTCGAGACCGAGGGCTCGCACTTCTTCCCGCAGCTGTTCTCCTTCTTCCGGAACATCTCCCAGGCCGATCCCGCCACGGTGGCCTTCAGCGCGGTGACGCTGCTCTTCCTGTTCCTCGCCGCGGCGTACCTGCCGCGTGCCGTGCCGGTCCCGCTGCTGGCGCTGGTCCTGGGCACGGCGGTGGTGGCCGCCTTCCAGCTGGACGAGCACGGCATCGCGGTGATCGGAGCGATCCCCACCGGGCTCCCCGGCTTCGCGTTCCCGTCACTGAGCGACTTCAGGGAGCTGGCGCTGCCCGCCGTCGGCGTGCTGCTGGTCGGCTACACCGACGTGATCCTGACGGGGCGTGCCTTCGCCTCCCGCGGCACCGGCGAGCGCCTGGACGCCAACCAGGAGCTGCTGGCGCTGGGCGCGGTGAACCTAGGCACCGGAGTCCTGCACGGGTTCCCGGTGAGCAGCAGCGCCAGCCGCACCACCCTGGCCAAGTCCGCGGGCGCGCGCAGCCAGCTGTACGGGCTGGCGGCCGCCGCCGTCGTGGTGGCCGTGCTGCTGTTCCTCGGCCCGGCGCTCGCCCACACGCCCTCGGCCGTGCTGGGCTGCCTGGTGATCTTCGCGGCGGTCGGGATGATCGACATCGCGGGCTTCCGGCGGCTGGCCGCGTTCCGCCGCCGGGAGCTGCTGCTCGCGCTCGGGTGCCTGGCCGGCGTCCTGGCCCTGGACATCCTCTACGGCGTCCTGGTGGCCGTGGGCCTCTCGGTGGCCGAGCTGCTCACCCGGGTGGCACGGCCCCACGACGCGGTGCTCGGCACGGTGCCCGGGGTGCTCGGCATGCACGACGTCGACGACTACCCGCAGGCCCGCACCATCCCCGGACTGCTCGTCTACCGCTACGACTCGCCGCTGTTCTTCGCCAACGCCGAGGACTTCCGGCGGCGGGCGCTGGCCGCCGTCGCCGAGCAGCAGGAACCGGTCCGCTGGTTCGTGCTCAACGCCGAGGCCAACGTCGAGGTGGACATCACCGCGCTGGACTCGCTGGAGGCGCTGCGCGAGGAGCTGGCCGCGCGCGGCACCGTGCTCGCCCTGGCGCGGGTCAAGCAGGACCTGCGGCAGGAGCTGGACGCGTACGGGCTCATCGACACCATCGGCGAGGACCGGGTGTTCCCCACACTGCCGGCGGCGGTGGCGGCGTACCGGTCCTGGAGTGGCGGCGGCAGTGGCGAGGGTGGCGGGACCGCCGGCGACGCGAACGGGTGACGGCGGCCCGCCGGCCGCTGCTGCGTCCGGGGTACGCCGATCGGCGCACTGCGCACCCCGCCCGGGTTGCGGCACCGGGCCCGGCCGCACAGCCTCGGAAGCGGACGTGCCGGGTCACGGCGGCGGAGGAGGCCGGTTCGGATGGCGGACAAACGGGCCAAGCGCATCGCGAAGTTCATCAAGCCGCTGCGGGTGAAGCCCGGGACGAGCGTGGACCTGCGCGACTTCGACCCCCGGTACAAGGCGGGGATGAAGAAGCGCGACGGCGTCGGACTCCTGGAGACCGGCGTGTCGCTGCTCGCCGAGTACCAGGCCCGGCTGGCCGCCCAGGACACCCACGGGGTGCTCTTCTGCCTGCAGGCGCTCGACGCCGGCGGCAAGGACGGCACCATCCGCCACGTCATGAGCGGCGTCAACCCGCAGGGCGTCCGGGTGAGCAGCTTCAAGGTCCCCTCCGCCGAGGAACTCGACCACGACTACCTGTGGCGCTACGCCCGCAGGCTCCCCGCGCGCGGCGAGATCGCGATCTTCAACCGTTCGCACTACGAGGAGGTCCTCGTGGTGCGGGTGCACCCGGAACTCCTGGAGCGGCAGCGGCTGCCGGAGTCCGCCCTCGGGGCCGGCGTCTGGGCGCGGCGCTACCGGGAGATCAACAACTGGGAGCGCCACCTCACCGACAACGGGTTCACGGTGGTGAAGATCTTCCTGAACCTCTCCAAGGAGGAGCAGCGCACCCGCTTCCTGAAGCGCATCGACCTCCCGGAGAAGAACTGGAAGTTCTCCGCGGCCGACGTGCGGGAGCGCCGCTACTGGGACGACTACCAGGGGGCGTTCTCCGAGATGCTCTCGGCCACCAGCACGCCCTGGGCCCCGTGGTACGTCGTGCCGGCGGACCGGAAGTGGTTCGCGCGCATCTGCGCCGCGGCGGTGCTCGCCCACGCGCTGATCAAGATCGACCCCCGGTACCCGGTGGTCGGCGAAGAGGTCCACCGGGAACTGATGGCGGCCAGGCTCGACCTGGAGGCGGAGGCGCCCGAGGGGGAGCCGGCCGACCCGTACGCGGCACGGCACCGCACCTAGGCGGGACCCGGCGGGCCCACGCCGAGAGCGCCGGGGGCGAGCGGACATCCGAGCAGGGACAGCAGCAGGGACAGGTGGAAGATGACGGTCGAACCCGGCCCCGCGGGAGCGCGGTCGCCCGAGCCGGAACCCTGGTACGCGCGCTCACCGGAGGACGTGGCGCGCACCCTCGGCGTGGATCCGGACGTCGGCCTGCCGGCGCCGCGGGCGGCCGAACTGCGGGCGGCGCACGGGCCGAACGCGCTGCCCCAGGAGGAGCCGAGGCCGGCCCTGCTGCGCTTCCTGGACCAGTACCGCAGCTACATGCAGATCATCCTGGTGGCGGCGGCCGTGGTCTCGATGGCGATCGAGCAGTGGAGCACCGGCATCCTGCTGGTCGTGCTGACCCTGCTGAACGCGGTCGTCGGCCTGCGCCAGGAGGGCAAGGCCGAGAGCGCGATGAACGCGCTGAAGTCGATGATGAAGGCCACCGCGCGGGTCCGCCGGGACGGCACCGAGTCCGAGATCCCGGCCGAGGAACTCGTCCCCGGCGACGTCGTGCTGATCGCCGCCGGGGACCAGGTGCCGGCCGACGGGCGGATCGTGGCGGCCAGCGCGCTGCAGATCGACGAGTCCTCGCTCACGGGGGAGAGCGTGCCCGCCGCGAAGCAGGCCGGCACCCTCCCCGCGGAGGCGCTCGGGCCCGGCGACCAGAACAACATGGCCTTCATGAACACCCCGGTCACCCACGGCAGCGGGGTGCTGGTCGTCACCGGCACCGGTGCGGACACCGAACTCGGCAAGATCTCCGGCATGCTGTCGTCCACCGCGAAGGAGCAGTCGCCGCTCACCCGCGAGCTGAACAACCTCACGCTGTGGATCGCCGGTGCGGCCGGCCTGACCATGATCGTGATGTTCGCGCTGGGCCGGCACCGCGGCCAGGCCTGGGACACGCTGTTCATCAGCGCGGTCTCGCTGGCCATCGCGGCGATCCCGGAGGCGCTGCCGACGGTGACGCAGGTGATCCTCTCGGTGGGAAGCCTCAACCTGGCGAAGCGCAACGCGATCGTGAAGGAGCTCCCCTCGGTCGAGACGCTGGGCTTCACCTCGGCGATCAACTCCGACAAGACCGGCACGCTGACGATGAACCAGATGACGGTCGTCGAGGTGATCAGTCCGACGGACCGCTACACGGTCTCGGGGACGGGCTACCGCCTGGAGGGCCGGGTCCACCACGTGGCGGGGACCTCCGCGGGCATCGAGGACGCGATCCTGCCCTACCTGGTCGCCAGCGACGCCACGCTGGTGGACGGCACGGTGGTGGGCGACCCCACCGAGGGGGCGCTGCTCGTCCTCGGCCACAAGGCCGGCCTGGACATCGACGGCACCCGGGACCGCCTGACCCGGCTGGCGACGCTGCCGTTCGACCCGGACTACAAGTTCATGGCCACCTTCAACGAGGCGAAGGACGAGTCGGGGCGGCCGGTGGTGCGCTGCTTCGTCAAGGGCGCCGCGCCCGCGGTGATGTCCCGTGCCGTCAGTGCGCTCTCGGCCGGCGAGACGGTGCCCTGGGAGGGCGAGCTGAGCCGGCGCGCCCAGGAGCAGGTCGAGCGGATGGGCGGCGAGGGCCGACGGGTGATGGCCGCCGCGACCCGTGACCTGGACGCCGGGCACTTCGACCCGGACGGCGACCTGCTGGCACTGGTCACCGGCCTGCGGATGACCAGCCTGGTGGCCATGGTGGACCCGCCGCGGGCCGAGTCCAAGGCCGCCGTCGCGAGCGCGCAGGACGCCCACATCCGGGTGCGCATGGTCACCGGGGACGACGTCACCACCGGGGCCGCCATCGCCCGGCAGCTGGGCATCCCGGGCGAGGCCGTCCTCGGCGCCGACTTCGCCGCGATGACGGAGGAGGAGCAGCTCACGCGCATCGACGACATCGGGGTGGTCGGACGGGTGGCGCCGGAGCACAAGGTCCTGCTGGCCGCCACGCTGAAGAAGAAGGGCGAGGTCGTGGCGATGACCGGCGACGGCGTCAACGACGCGCCGGCGATCAAGGCCGCCGACATCGGCATCGCCATGGGCAGCGGCACGGACGTGGCCAAGAACGCCGGCCGGATGATCCTCTCCGACGACAACTTCGCGACGATCGTGTTCGCGGTGGAGGAGGGGCGCAAGCTCTACGACAACCTGACCAAGTACATCCGCTTCGTGCTGCTGCTCCTGGTCACGTTCGTGCTGACCTTCCTCGGCGCCACGCTCTTCAACATCGCCGCCGGTGAGCCGTTCCCGCCGCCGCAGGTGCTGTGGATCCACTTCGTCGTGAACGCCCCGTTCGGCTTCGCGCTCGGCTTCGACCGGGAGAGCCCGGGGCTGATGCGGCGCACGCCGCGTCCGCGGGGCGAGTCGGTGCTGACCCGGCCGCTGCTGGTCACGGTGTGCCTGTCCGGACTGGTCCTCACGGTGATGCTGCTCGGGCTGATCAAACTCGGCCAGAACCACTACGGCGACGTGCACACCGGCAGTTCGATGGCCTTCACGGCCTTCTCGCTCTGCCTGATCGTGGCGGCCTTCGAGTGCCGCAGCGAGACGGCTTCGGTGCTGACGGCGGCCAGCTTCGACAGCCGGCAGATGAACCTGGCGGCACTGGGGGAGTTCCTGCTGGCCGTGATGGTGACCCAGATGGACGGCTTCCGGCGCGTCCTGGGCACGGTGGAGATCGACCTCCGGCAGTTCGGCTGGGCGCTGCTGGCGGCCGTGGCGTTCCTGCTGCTCTGGGAGCTGGGGAAGCTCGCGGCCCGCAGGGCCCGGCCGGTCACGGCCTGAGACGGGAAGGCCGCCAAGCGGGTCGGCCGGCCGGCAGGGGAGCCTCCTCCCCCGGTGCTCCGCGCATGCCCCGCAGCGGTGAGGCGAAGGCCGGCAGGAAGCTCAGGGTCATGCCGGCGGCGCCGATCCACAGGGTGGCCGTCGCGCCCAGCGCCGTGCCCGCGGCTCCCCCCAGGAGTCCGCCCAGGGGAAGGCTGCAGCACGCCAGGAACCGGGTGGTCGCGCTCATCCGGCCCAGGATCCGGTCCGGGGTGAGGGCCTGCTGGATGCTGGACTGCGCCACCACCCGGACGACGCCGCCCAGCGAGAGGCCCGCGAGCCCGACCGCCGCCACGCCCAGGGTCCAGCCGGGGCGGGCCAGCGGCATCAGCGCCGTCAGCGGACAGGTGGCGAGCGGCGCGAGCCAGACGACCGGACCGGGCCCGAGCCGCGCGGACAGGCGGCCCGCCGCCAGCGCGCCCGCCAGCGCGCCGCAGCCCATCCCCGACAGCACGAGGCCGGTCCCGGCGGAGTCGAGGCCCAGCTCCCTGCGCAGGAAGACCAGCAGCATGGCCTGGTACAGGGCCAGGAAGAGGTTGAAGACCGCATCGCCGAGCGCGGTCGCGCGGAGCACGGGATGGCCGAGGACGAACCTCAGACCGTCCCGGATGTCACGGAGCAGCCGGGGCCGCACCCCGGCCTCCGGCCTCCGTTCACGCTTCCGGATGCCGGTCGCCAGCAGGCCGGACGCCGCCAGCCCGACCGCGCTCGCCACCACCGTCGCCGGGGCTCCCGCCCAGCCGGCCAGCGGACCCGCCAGCGCCGGGCCGCCGATGCTGGTCACCGAGCGGACCGCCGAGAGCCTGGCGTTCCCCTCGACCAGCCGGTCGCGCCCCACGAGGTGCGGGAGACAGCCGGCGTAGGCGGCGTCGAAGAACGCGGTCAGCGCGCCGTGGACCACGGCGATCGCGAAGAGCCAGCGGACGGTCAGGAGGCCGGCCCACCACGCGATCGGTAGGGTCAGGAGGGCCAGCGCCCGCGCGAGATCGGTGCCGATCATGACCGAGCGCTTCCGCAGGCGGTCCACCCACGCGCCCGCGGGCAGTCCGGCCAGAAGCGAGCCGGTCGTGGTCAGTGCGGACAGCAGCCCGACGTGGAACTCGTCGGCGTCCAGGGCCACGATGGCCGTCAGCGGCAGTGCCAGGAAGACGATGCGGTCGCCGAGTTGACCGACCGCGGTGGCGGCGAACAGGCGCCCGAAGTCGGGATCCCGCAGGAGTCCGGGCCGCAGGGGTGAGGGCATCCGGTCACCTGCCGCCGGCCGGGGGGAGCCGGCGTTCCGCCGGATCCGGCGGTTCGGGGTGGTCGGCCCCGAACTCGTAGACCACCGCCCGCCGTCCGTCCGGGATGACGATGTCGGCGGTCTCCACCGCCCGTCCGTCGGCGTCGTAGAGGGTCCGCTCGATCCGGAGCACCAGGTCCCCGGCGCCGATGCCCAGGAGGAGCGCCTGTTCCCGGGTGGCGTGGGCCGGGCGCGGCCGCTCGACCACCGTGCGGACCAGCACGCCGATGGAACGCATCCGGGCGACCACGCCCCGTCCGGCGAGCGGGCCGGTCTCGGGCAGGACGACCGGTGTCCCGGCCGTGACGGCCATCGGCTCCCAGGACTCGGAGAGTTGGACGGGCTGCCCGCCGGCGAGGAACTCGTAGTGTGTGGTGACGCAGGGATCCCCGGGGCCGATGCCGAGCCGTTCGGCGATCGCCTCGGGGGCGGGGACGCGCACCCGGCTGTGCGCGTCCCACGCGGTGGCCCGGCCGCGCTCCGGGGAGCCGGCCCGGTGGCCGAGGTGCCGTGCGCGGACCATCTCCAGGCGCTCGGACGGGATGCGGACGTAGGTGCCCGAGCCCGACCGTCCTTCCAGCAGGCCGTCGGCGATCAGGTGTTCCACGGCCCGCTGGGTGACGTTGCGTCCGACGCCGTACTCCACGGCCAGCCGCGCGCGCGACGGCAGGCGCGCCCCGGTCCGCCACTCTCCCGCGAGGATCCGCGCGCGCAGCGCGTCGCTCACGGCACGGTACGGCGCCTCTCGGGGCACGGCGGCTCCTCCGGTTGCTCGGATGCACGGCGCTGGTGGTTCCAGGCGGCATCGGCAAGCTATGCCACCGGGCCGGAGCTAATGGAGTAGCACCACGGGGAGTGACACCACCCGGTGGCCGGACGGCCGGGAGCACCGGCGAGCGGATCCGGGCGGGCGGCGTAGGGTGGAAATGCGCCCGGCCCCGTGACGTCACGGCGCCGCCGCCCCGCGCCGGTGCGCCGTGCCGCCCGCGCCGCCCCCACCTGAACACCGCGGTGGTCACCGACCGGTCAGGAGGCCTGCGATGCCCAAGGAATCCGCGCCGGCGCTGCGCGCGGTGCGGCACGCCACCCCCGAGGAGCGGGCGGCGCTCGGCAAGAACGCCCGCCGCCGCACGCCCCGGTCGAGCCACGCCGAGTACCGGCCGGCGAAGGGCCGGCCCGATCCGCTGGGCATCCTGGCGGCCCAGTCGGCCCGGCGGCTCCCCGAGCTGGTGCCGATCCGCTACGGCCGGATGAGCGAGTCCCCGTTCCGCTTCTACCGCGGCGCCGCCGCGATCATGGCCGCCGACCTGGCGGGCTCGCCGGACTCCGGGATCAGGGCCCAACTGTGCGGCGACGCCCACATGCTGAACTTCCGGCTGCTGGCCTCACCGGAGCGGCAACTGCTCTTCGACATCAACGACTTCGACGAGACCCTGCCGGGCCCGTGGGAGTGGGACGTCAAACGGCTGGCGGCCAGCCTGGTCATCGCCGGGCGGGCGAACGACTTCGACGACGACGAGCGCTCGGACATCGTGCGGGCCACGGTGCGGTCGTACCGCGAGGCGATGCACCGGTTCGCGGACCTGCGCAACCTCGACGTCTGGTACACCCGGATGGACTCGGAGCGCCTCCAGGAGCTGGCCGTCGGCCGGATCCGGGAGCGCGGGCGGAAGCGCCTCGCGCAGGCCATGGCCAAGGCCCGGACCCGCGACAGCCTGCAGGTCTTCGAGAAGCTCACCGAGACGGTGGGCGGGCAGGTCCGGATCGCCGCCGACCCGCCGCTGCTGGTGCCGCTCTCCGACCTGGTCCCGGAGGTCACCCGCGGCGCGCTGGAACGCACCTTCCGCGACCTGATCGAGCGCTACGCCCGCACGCTGACCTCCGACCGGGGCACGCTGCTCGCGGACTACCGGCTGGTGGACGTGGCCCGCAAGGTGGTCGGCGTGGGCAGCGTCGGCACCCGCTGCTGGATCTTCCTGCTGCTCGGCCGGGACGGCACCGATCCGCTGTTCCTGCAGGCCAAGGAGGCCGACACGTCGGTCCTGGCCGCTCACGTCGGAGTCGGCCCGTACGCCAACCAGGGTGAGCGGGTGGTCTCCGGCCAACGGCTGATGCAGGCGGCCAGCGACATCTTCCTGGGCTGGGAGCGCGTCGAGGGGATGGACGGCCGGCGCCGCGACTTCTACGTCCGCCAGCTGCGCGACTGGAAGGGCATCGCCGTGGCGGAGGACATGGTCCCGGGCGGGATGCGGGCGTTCGGCGAACTGTGCGGCGCCACCCTGGCCCGGGCGCACGCGAGGTCCGGTGACCGGATCGCGATCGCCGGCTACCTCGGGCGCGGGGAGTCCTTCGACCGCGCACTGGCCTCGTTCGCCGAGTCGTACGCGGACCAGAACGAACGGGACCACCAGGCGCTGCTCGACGCGATCCGGTCCGGCCGGCTGCCGGCCGAGGAGGTGGAACCGTCGGGGTGACCGCCGGCCCGGTGGGGGCTGGTGTGCCTGGCCGGGGTTGGGGGTGTTACTTGGTGAGGCCGGCCTTGACGGAGCAGACGGGCCAGGCGCCGGGGCCCTGGGCGGCGAGGACCTTTTCGCCGATGGCGATCTG
>NZ_JBEYVJ010000221.1:0-12051 GCF_040643935.1 Kitasatospora sp. NPDC047058
GGCCACCGCAGCGTGTGGCGCGCCAGCCGGCACCGGGACCAACCGCGCACCGGACCAGGGACCTTCGGGCCGCGGGAGGGTCCCGAAGGACGGATCCCCCGCCCCTCCCCCGCACGGAAGCCTTGCACCGAAGGCGCTCGCGGCCCCGCCGGCGTCCTGCCCCGAACGACGACCCGGAAAGGCAGACCAGCATGTCCCCTCGCCCGAAGAACGAGGAGAGGCCGGCTCCCGCGAGCGGCCTTCCCACCCCGTCGACCGCCGTCGACCGGCTCGTCACCTCCGCCCTGACGTCCCTCCGGGAGTACGCCTCCTTCACCCAGGAGCAGGTCGACCACATCGTCAGGAAGGCCTCCCTGGCGGCGTTGGCCGAGCACACCGGACTCGCCGTACTGGCGGTGGAGGAGACCGGGCGCGGGGTGTTCGAGGACAAGGCGGTGAAGAACGTCTTCGCCTGCGAGAACGTCACCCATGTGATGGCCCGGACGAAGACGGTCGGGGTGGTGCACCGGGACGAGATCGACGGCATCGTGGAGATCGCCGAACCGGTCGGCGTGGTCGCGGGCATCACCCCGGTGACCAACCCGACCTCGACCGTGATCTTCAAGTGCCTGCTGGCGCTCAAGACCCGCAACCCGGTCGTGTTCGCCTTCCACCCCTCGGCCCAGCGCTGCTCCGCGGAGGCCGCCCGGATCGTGCGGGACGCGGCGGTCGCGGCCGGCGCCCCGCGGTCCTGCATCCAGTGGATCGAGGAGCCGTCGATGGCGGCCACCCACGCGCTGATGAACCATCCGGACGTCGCGACGATCCTGGCCACCGGCGGCAACGGGATGGTCCGGGCGGCGTACTCCTGCGGCAAGCCGGCGCTGGGCGTCGGCGCGGGCAACGTCCCCGCGTACGTCGAGCGGAGCGCGGACCTGCGGCAGGCGGTGAACGACATCGTGCTGTCCAAGACCTTCGACAACGGCATGATCTGCGCCTCCGAGCAGGCCGTCGTGCTGGACGCGGAGATCCGCGACGCCGCGCTCGCCGAGTTCCGGAAGCTGAAGGCGCACCACGCGAGCGCCGAGGAGAAGGTCCTGCTGGAGCGGTACCTGTTCGGCGCGGGTGAGAGCGCGGGTGAGAGCGCGGGTGGCACGGGTGACGGCGCGGCCGGCGGTGGCACGTCCTGCGCCGGCGAGCGGTTGAACGCCGCGGCGGTGGGCCGCTCGGCCACGCAGGTCGCGGAGGCGGCGGGGTTCGAGGTGCCGGCCGACACCTCGGTGATCCTGGCCGACTGCGAGCGGGTCGGCCCGGCCGAGCCGCTGACCCGGGAGAAGCTCTGCCCCGTGCTCGCCGTCCTGACCGCCGGCTCCCGCCCGGAGGGCGTCGAACTGGCCGCCGCGATGGTCGAGTTCAACGGCCTCGGACACTCGGCGGCGGTGCACACCGAGGACGCGGCGTTCGTCGAGGAGTTCGGGCACGCGGTCAAGGCCTGCCGGATCATCTGGAACGCCCCCAGCTCGCAGGGCGGGATCGGCGACGTCTACAACGCCTTCACGCCCTCGCTGACCCTCGGCTGCGGCAGCTACGGGCACAACTCCGTCGCCGGGAACGTCTCGGCGCTGAACCTCGTCACCATCAAGCGGATCGGGCGGCGCAACACCAACATGCAGTGGTTCAAGGTCCCGCCGAAGATCTACTTCGAGCGCAACTCCGTCAAGTACCTGGCGAGCATGCCGGGCGCGCACCGGATCGTCGTCGTCACCGATCACACCATGGTGGCGATCGGCCACCTGGAGCGGATCCGGGACGTGCTCGGCCGCCGCCGGGAACCGGTCGAGGTCCGGGTCGTCGACGACGTGGAGCCCAACCCGAGCATCGACACCGTGCGCAAGGGCGCCGCGCTGATGCGGGAGTTCGAGCCGGACACCATCATCGCCCTCGGCGGCGGCTCCCCGATGGACGCGGCCAAGGTGATGTGGCTGATGTACGAGCACCCGGAGGTCGAGTTCGCCGACCTGAAGGAGAAGTTCTTCGACATCCGCAAGCGCGCCTTCACCTTCCCCGACCTCGGTGCGAAGGCCAGGCTGGTGTGCATCCCGACCACCTCGGGCACCGGCAGCGAGGTCACCCCCTTCGCGGTGATCACCGACACCGCCACCGGCCAGAAGTACCCGCTGGCCGACTACGCGCTCACCCCGAGCGTGGCCATCGTGGACCCGGCGCTCACGGCCCGCCTGCCGAAGGACGTCACCGCGGACACCGGCTTCGACGCGCTCACCCACTGCATCGAGACCTATGTCTCGGTCTACGCCAACGACTTCACCGACGGCCTGGCGCTGCAGGGCATCCGGCTCATCTTCGAGCACCTGGAGCGGGCCGTGACCGACGGCCCCGACGACCCGGTCGCCCGGGAGAAGATGCACAACGCGGGAACGATCGCCGGGATGGCCTTCGGCTCGGCCTTCCTCGGCGCCGTGCACGCCATGGCGCACACCCTGGGCGCCACCTTCCACGTCGCCCACGGCCGCACCAACGCCCTGCTGCTGCCGCACGTGATCCGCTGGAACGGCTCCGCCCCGGCCAAGGTGACCGGATGGCCCAAGTACCGGAGCTACGCGGCCCCGGAGCGCTACCAGGCGATCGCCCGCACGCTCGGCCTGCCGGCCGCGACACCGGAGCAGGGCGTCGAGTCGCTCGCGGCGGCGGTCGAGGAGCTGCGCGACCGGGCGGGCATCCCGCGCTCGTTCAAGGCGGCCGGCGTGGACGAGGCCGCGTTCCTGGCCGCCCTGCCGCAGCAGGCGATGAACGCCTACGAGGACCAGTGCGCCCCCGCCAACCCGCGGATGCCGATGCTCGCCGACCTGCAGCGGCTGATGCGCCAGGCCTACTACGGCGACCAGGGCTGAGGATCCGGGAAGGGACACCGAGATGACCACCACGCAGTACACGCGGCCGTCCGCCTGGGAGGGCTTCCACGGCGGAGCCTGGCAGGACACGATCGACGTCCGCGACTTCATCCAGCACAACTACACCCCGTACGAGGGCGACGCCGCCTTCCTGGCCGGCCCCACCGAGCGGACCACCGAGGTGTGGCGGCAGCTCACCGACCGCTTCCCCGAGGAGCGCGCCAAGGGGGTGTACGACGTCGCGTACGACATCCCGTCCGGCATCACCGCGCACGCGCCCGGCTGGATCGACCGGGAGCGGGAACTGATCGTCGGCCTGCAGACCGACGCCCCGCTCAAGCGCGCGATCATGCCGAACGGCGGCTGGCGGATGGTCGCGGGCGCGCTGAGGACCTACGGTTACCCGGTCGACCCCTGGTTGGAGAAGGTCTTCACCCGCTACCGCAAGACCCACAACGCCGGGGTGTTCGACGCCTACACCCCCGAGATCCGGGCCGCCCGCAAGGCCGGCGTCATCACCGGCCTGCCCGACGCGTACGGACGCGGCCGGATCATCGGCGACTACCGCCGGGTCGCCCTCTACGGCGTGGACCGGCTGGTCCGGGCGAAGCTCGCCGAGAGGGCGGAGCTGGACGCCGCCCCCACCGACCCGGCACGCCTGGAGGAGACGATCCGCGGGCGCGAGGAACTCGCCGAGCAGATCCGGGCGCTGGGCGAGCTCAAGGAGATGGCGGCGGCGTACGGCCACGACGTCTCCGGCCCGGCACGCACCGGCCGGGAGGCCGTCCAGTGGCTGTACTTCGCCTACCTGGCGGCGGTCAAGGAGCAGAACGGCGCGGCCATGTCGCTCGGCCGCACCTCGACCTTCCTCGACGTCTACCTCCAACGCGACCTCGAATCAGGGCTACTGACGGAACGTCAGGCACAGGAGCTGGTGGACGACTTCGTCATCAAACTGCGGATCGTCCGCTTCCTGCGCACCCCCGAGTACGACGAGCTGTTCTCCGGCGACCCCACCTGGGTCACCGAGTCGATCGGCGGCATGGGCACGGACGGCCGCACCCTGGTCACCCGGACCTCCTTCCGCTACCTGCAGACCCTGTACAACCTGGGCCCGGCCCCCGAGCCGAACATGACCGTCTTCTGGTCACCGCAACTGCCCAGGGGTTTCAAGGAGTTCTGCGCCCGGGTGTCGATCGACACCTCCTCGGTGCAGTACGAGTCGGACGAGCTGATGCGCCCGCGCTCCGGCGACGACACCGCGATCGCCTGCTGCGTCTCCGCGATGGAGGTCGGCAGGCAGATGCAGTTCTTCGGCGCCCGGGTCAACCTCGCCAAGACGCTGCTCTACGCCGTCAACGGCGGGCGGGACGAGACGTCCGGCGAGCAGGTCGGCCCGGCCACCGTCCCCGTCGGCGGGGACGTGCTCGACTACGACGAGGTGACGGCGCGGTTCGACGAGCAGCTGGAGTGGCTCGCCGGGACGTACGTCCACGCGCTCAACGTGATCCACTACATGCACGACAGGTACGCCTACGAGCGGATCGAGATGGCGCTGCACGACCGGGACGTTCGGCGCACCATGGCCTGCGGGATCGCCGGGCTCGCGGTGGCCGCCGACTCGCTGGCCGCGATCAGGTACGCCAAGGTCGTGCCGGTGCGCGACGCGACCGGGCTGGTCACCGACTACCTGGTCGAGGGCGACTACCCCGCCTACGGCAACAACGACGACCGGGCGGACGCGATCGCCGTCGGGCTCGTCGAGGAGTTCATGCGGAAGGTCCGCAAGCACCCCACGTACCGCGGCGCCGAGCACACCCAGTCCGTCCTGACCATCACCTCCAACGTGGTCTACGGGAGGAAGACCGGCAACACGCCGGACGGCCGCCGGGCCGGGGAGCCGTTCTCCCCCGGCGCCAACCCGATGAACGGCCGCGACACCCACGGCTTCGTCGCCGGCGCGCTGTCCGTCGCCAAGCTGCCCTACGAGCAGGCCGAGGACGGCATCTCGCTCACCAACACCGTCTCCCCCGACGCCCTCGGGCGCACCGAGGAGGAGCGGATCGGCAACCTGGTCGGCGTGCTCGACGGCTACGTCACCTGCCACGGCTTCCACATGAACGTCAACGTCCTCGACCGGGACACCCTGCTGGACGCCATGGCCCACCCGGAGAAGTACCCGCAGCTGACCATCCGGGTCAGCGGCTACGCGGTCAACTTCGTCCGGCTCACCCGCGAGCAGCAGCTCGACGTGATCGGCCGCACCTTCCACGACGCGCTGTAGCCCGGGCCCACCCGCTCGCGGTGCCGGCGCCCCCCGACCACGGCGCCGGCACCGCGGCACCGCCCCGGCCCGTCCCGCCCTCTCCCGCCCTCTCCCGCCGAGGAGCACACCCATGACCGAGGCCGCGCCCAGCACCCCGGCCACCCGGCGCCCGGTGACCGGCCGCCTGCACTCCTGGGACCTGTCCACCGGCGTCGACGGTCCCGGGACCCGCTTCGTCACCTTCCTGTCCGGCTGCCCGCTGCGCTGCCTGTACTGCCACAACCCCGACACCCGCTACCTGCGCGACGGCCGGCGGAGCTCCGCCGACGAGATCGTCCGGGAGGCCGCCAAGTACACCGCGTTCATCCACGCCTCCGGCGGCGGCGCCACCGTCAGCGGCGGCGAGCCGCTCCTCCAGCCCGCCCTCACCGGCGAGCTGCTGCACCGCTTCAAGCACGAACTGGGCCTGCACACCGCGCTGGACACCTCCGGCTTCCCCGGCGCCCGCGCCACCCACGCGCTGCTCGCCGACACCGACCTCGTCCTGCTCGACGTCAAGTCCTGGGACCGCGCCCTGTACCGGCACCTGACCGGGCGGGACCTCGCCCCCACCCTCGCCTTCGCCCGCCGCCTGGCCGGCCTCGGCACCGAGGTCTGGGTCCGCTTCGTCCTCGTCCCCGGCCTCACCGACCCCGCCGCGAACATCGAGGGGGTCGCCTCCTTCGCCGCCTCGCTCGGCAACGTCACCCGCGTCGACGTGCTGCCCTTCCACAAACTGGGCGCCGCCAAGTGGCGGGCGCTCGGCCTCGACTTCCCCCTGGCCGGCACCCCGGTTCCCTCCCCGGACGAGACGGCGGCCGCCCGGGCGGTCTTCGCCGCCCACGGCCTGCACACGGCGTGAGCCGCCGCGGTCACGGTCCGCCGCCCGACCGGAGGGTCAGGAGGAGAGGATGCGGCGCAGGACGGCGTGAAGGTCTTCTGCCGGATCGGTGCCGCGCCAGGCGACGTGTCCGTCGGGACGGACCAGGACGGCCGCCCCGGCGGCACCGGTGCCGGTCAGGCGCCGCCACTGCCCGGGGTCGGCCTCCTGCCGGGCGCCGCTGATGACGGCCCGGACCGTCAGGGGGACTCCCGCCGCCCGCACGCCCTCGGCCAGCCGTTGCCAGGCCGGGCTGTCCGTCGGGGTGAGGAGGGTGAAACCGGGGCCGACGAGATCGAGGGTGGACCTCGGCCCGCCGGGGCCGCCGGTGAGGCGCACGTGCGGGACGCGCTCCCCCGGACGGCAGGCGGGGCGGTAGCCGGTGGCGGCCAGCGTGGTGGGCCCGGGTGTCGCACCGGCTCCGGGGACGACCGCGGTGGAGTGGTAGGTGGCGGTCAGGAGGAGTTCGTCGTCGATGCGGTAGCCGGCGCGGCTCCGGGCGTTGGCGGCGGAGATGTCGATGACCTGGCGGGCGATCGGACGGCGTTCGGCCTGGTAGCTGTCCAGGAGGGCGTCGCCCGCGTATCCGCCGGTGACGGCCGCGAGTTTCCAGGCGAGGTTGTCGGCGTCGCCGATGCCGGTGTTCATCCCGTGCCCGCCGGTCGGCGGGACGGCGTGGGCGGCGTCGCCGGCCAGCAGGACGCGGGAGTGGCGGTAGGCGGTGGCGAGCCGGGCGTCCATCCGCCAGGTCATCGTGTCGCGGACCGTCACGTCCAGGTCGGGGATTCCGGCGGCCGTGCGGATGAGGCCGGCCAGGAGTCCGTGGTCGGACGGATCCACCGGCGGCTCCGCGTCCGCGGTGAGCGGGTACTGGTAGATCCACCGGCGGTCGTTGTCGACCGCCATGAACCCGCCGCGCCCCGGCGCGGTGAGGAAGTACGAGGCGCTGGCGCGGTCGGCCACCACCCGGCCCAGGGGCGCCTCGAAGCGGACGCTCAGGTAGCGCCCCAGCCCGGTGGGGCCCTCCATGGCGATCCCGGCCCCGGCGCGGACGGTGCTCGCGGCGCCGTCGCAGCCGACGAGCCAGTCGGCGCGCAGCCGCTGCCGGGTGCCGGTGGCCGTGTCCTCGACGACGGCCAGCACGCCCGAGCCGTCGTCCGTGAAGGAGACCAGGCGCGTCCCGAACCGGACCCGCGAGCCGGCCAGGTGCTCGGCGTGCCGCAGCAGCACGGGCTCCAGGGCGTCCTGGGAACAGATGATGCCCGGCGACGGCGTGCGCTCACGGCCGTCGGCACCGGATGGCCGGGCCGGGCCGGTGCGGACGAAGTCGGGATCGACCAGGTCGCGGCCGCGGTAGAAGTGGACCTGATCGGCCGGCAGGCCCGCGCTCCGGACCGCGTCCTCCAGGCCGATGCGCCGGAAGACCTCCATCGAGCGGGCCGAGACGCCCCGGGCCTTGGGGTGGCGTGAGGTCGTGCTGCGGGCCTCGACCAGCACGTGGTCCACCCCGTACCCGGAGAGCAGGGCCGACATCGTCAGACCGACCGGCCCGCCTCCGACGACCAGCACGGGCGTCTGCGACACCGTCACGGCGAACCTTCTTCCACTGGGGGACGGCACTTCATGGCGTAACTGCTAAATTCGATTTAGACGTTACCATGAGGTCGAACGATCTCGGCCTGCAACGGGAGATGCGCATGCACCAGGGGTTCGACGACGACAATCCACGCGGCCTGTACTTCCTGACCGACCTGGTCAACGCCGTCCACGAGCGGGCCGACGTCTCCGCGGCCGACATCGAGGAGCTGGTGGAACGGCACGGCGGCCCAGCCCTCGGGCTCACCGACACGACCGCCCAGGAGGTCCGCGAGGCCGCCGGGAGCCTCGCCGCCATCCTGGACACCACGGACGAGGACCAGGCCGCCGACGCCATCAACGCCCTGCTCGACCGGTACCCCGCCCAGCCCCGCCTGGTCCGCCTCCCGGAACGCCGCTGGTCGCTCCACACCCGCCCGGCCGGGAACGCACGGCCCGCCCACTGGCTGCTGTCCACCGCAGCCCTCGCCCTGGCGCTCTGGCTCGGCGAACGCGGCTACTGCGCCTGGGGCCGCTGCGCGGCACCCGGCTGCCACCGCTACTTCATCGACACCGGACGCCGCTCACCACAGCGCTACTGCTCGACCCGCTGCGGCACCCGGGTCCGCGTCGCCGCCCACCGCGGCCGCAACGGCCGGTGAGGCCCCCGGTCTCAGTACCCGGGCAGCGGGCGGGAACCCTAGGCGTCCGGGTCCAGCACGTCCCCGACGGGCAGACGGGGTGTGGGGGCACCCTCCGGCCCGTAGCCGAGGCGGACCAGCATCTGGACGTGGCCGGGGCTCCGGTGCGGCTCGACGGCCGCCAGGCGCAGCTGGGACCACTCCACCGCCTGGTGGAGCAGGGACGCCCGCACACCGTGGACGGTGGCGGCCAGCAGGACGTGCTCCAGGGCGAGCCCGGCGCGCAGCCAGTCCTCGGGCCCGTCGTGCTGCGTGGCGAGGACGGCCACGCACGGCTCGCGCTCGAACGTGGCGGAAATCCGGTGCCGGGCCGGCCGGAGCGTCTCGAAGTCCCGCAAGGGCAGGCCGCCCGTGCGGTCCCGCGGGCCGAGCGCGCGGGCCGGGATGCCGTACGGTGGAACGTTCCCGCTGCGGACCCACTGGCGGCTCTCGGTGCGCTGCGCCTCGTCGGCGGAGTTCCGGCGTTCGGCCTCGGCCGTGAGTTCCAGGAGCCGGGCCGTCTCCTCGCGGCCGGGCAGGTGGAGGACCGCCCCCTCGGTCCGGGCCGCCGCCACCAGCTCGTCGCGGACGGCCGGCGGAACCGGGTCCCCGGTGAAGGGCGCGCGGACGGAATGACGGTGCCAGATCGCCTGGTAGAGGTTCTCCGTACCCGGCGACCGGACCGTGGCCGCGGTGTCCAGTCCGACGGAGGCGAACAGGTCGGGCTCCGCCGGGTCCGGCAGCAGCCTCACCTGCGGCTCCCACCCGAGGTGCCAGGCCGCCACCCGAAGGTTCAGCACCGCCGCGCCGACGGACATGTGCATCGCCTGACCCCGGGGGTCGGCCACCGGGACGGACCGCTCCCGGGCGGCCCGGACCTCCAGCGTCGAGGTGTCCGGCCGGAGCCGGAAGTGCCAGGGCTGGCTGTTGTGGATGGAGGGCGCGGCGATCGCAGCGGAGATGAGCGTCTCCAGTGCCTCGCCGTCCAGGGCAAGGGTGCCGGACATGGCCGCCTCCCGGGGCGCGCCGTCAGCCGGCCGTCGGCGGGCTGCCACGCAGCACGTCCAGGCGTCGGCGGTACTCGTCGGGTTCGATCTCGCCGCGCGCGAGGCGTTCGGCGAGCAGTTGCTCCGGTGCCGGCCGCTCGGGCGGTACAGCGGCGGGCGGCGGGGCGGGGCTGTGCCGGGAGGCCTGCCCGACGTGCCTGACCAGGGCCACCACTCCGAAGATCAGCAGCGCCCAGAAGAGCAGCATGCTCACGGTCATCAGGCCGACACCCCAGCCGGTCATCCCGTGATCGTTCCAGTACATCATCACGGCCTCCTCGGCCGGGCCGGCGGGGCGGTCTGCTCCACTACCACCGTGCGGCCGACGACCGGGCGGCGCTTGGGCCGATCGGCTCAATCCGGAGAACCGGAGGGCCCCGCCGGTGCGGTCCGGCGCCGCGGGTGCCGGGACCACCGGCCCTCGCGGACGGGCACCCCCGTGCCTAGCGTGGGAACAGGGCCGGGCCGCCGTGTCCGGCCACCGGATCCGTGGAGGAGCCATGACATCCGCCCGCCCACGCGGCCCGATCGTCCTCGGCGTCGACGCCGCCTCCGCCGACCCCATGGCCGTCGCCTGGGCGGCCGACGAGGCCGACCGGCTCGGGCTGCCGTTGAGACTGGTGCACGCGATCCCGCCGTCGGCGCGCGGGGACCGCTCGTTCGACGCGGGCCGCTCCCACAAGGCCTTGCGCGAGCTCGGCGACCGCGCCCTGGAGCGCGCCGCCGCCGCGGTCCGCGCGCGGCGGCCGCGCGTGCCCGTCACCACGGTCGTCGCCGACGAGGCCCCCGCCCCGGCGCTGTGCCGGGAGTCCCGGCAGGCATCGTTCGTCGTCGTCGGATCGCGTCGGCTGAACCGGCTGGAGGAGGTCATGAGCGCCTTCTCGGTGACCGTCCCGGTGAGCGCGCAGGCCCACTGTCCGGTGGTCGTGGTGCGCGAGCCGGAGCACGTCACCGAGGACCGGCCGTACGTGGTGGTCGGTGTGGACGGCAGCCCGACCTCGCAGGCCGCCGTGGACGTCGCGTTCGACCTCGCCGACCAGCGGCGGGCGGCCGTGCGCGCCATCTGGGTCTGGGAGAGCCGTCTGATCCACCACGTCGACGACGGGGCGGCCGTGCAGACCCTGCGGCGGCTCCTCGACGAGGCCACCGCCGGGCGGCGCGACCTTCACCCCGACGTGGTGCTGACCCACGAGGTGCTGCGGGGCCACCCGGTCGATGAACTGGCCCGCGCCTCCGAACACGCCCTGGCCGCCGTCGTCGGCCGCCGGGGCAGCGGCGGTTTCACGGGAATGCAGCTCGGTTCCGTCCCGCACGGCCTGCTGCACCACGCCCACTGCCCGGTCGTCACGGTGCCCGCCCCCGCGCACTGACCGTGACCGCCGCCGCCCCTCCCCGTGCCGGTGTGCGCCGCCCGCCCCACCATGGAGATGCGGGAGTCCTCCCGCAGGCCGGCCGACCGGTCGGCCGGAACCGCCTCCGTCGGTGAGGAGAAGCACCCGTGAACGAGAGCGCCGCAGCCGGCCCCGTCCGCACCAAGCGCTGGTCCCTGCGACTGGACCTCTTCGAGGAGGAGGACGTCACCAAGGTCCACGCCGTGCTGGACACGGGCGACAACACGCTGGAGAGCCGTACCGAGGCCCGTCGCAACCCGCACGACCCGCCCGTGCCGGAGATCGGCGACGAGTACGCGGCCGGGCGGGCCCTGGTCGAGCTCGGGCACCTGCTGCTCCGGTCCGGGATGGCGGATGCGACCGCCAACGACAAGTCCGGCCCCGCCTGAGGTCCGGTTATCCACGGAGGCATCCGATGAACGGACCGATCGTGGTGGGCTTCGACGGCTCGTCCGAGAGCGTGGCCGCGACCGGCTGGGCCGCCCGTGAGGCGCTGCTCCGCGGACTGCCGCTCGAACTCGTCGAGGCCTGGCCGTGGCCGGAGACCGACGTCCTCGGCACCGACGAAGCGATCGCGTGGAGCCGGCAGCAGCTGGCCGCCCAGGAGGCGGAGCTCCGGGCCCTGCTCGCCTCGGGAGCCGAGGTCACCTCGGCGCACGTCCCCCTGGACCCGCCCGAGGCCCTGGAGGCGGCCGGCCGGAACGCCACCATGCTGGTGCTCGGCTCGCGGGGGCTCAGCACGCTCCGCGGCTTCCTGGTGGGATCGGTCAGCCAGGAGGTGCTGCGGCGGGCCGCCTGCCCGGTGGTGCTGGTCCGGGCGGAGGACGGCGGTCCGGCGGCAGGCGCGCCGACGGCAGGCGACCCGGCGCCGGGCGCCACGGCCGCGGGCGGCGTCGTCCTCGGCCTCGATCTCCGGCACGCCTGCGACGACGTCGTCGGCTTCGCCTTCGAGGCCGCCCGGCTGCATTCGGTGCCGCTCCGGGTGGTGCACGCCTGGGCGCCGCCGACCGGCAGCGAGTACATGGCGTTCGCCGCGATCGGCGGCCTGGACGAGGAGCTCTCGGCCGTCGAGCAGGACCAGCTCACGGCGACGCTCTCCCCCTGGCGGTCGCGGTTCCCGCAGGTGGCCGTGACCGCGGAACTCGTGCGCGGCCATGCCGCGGCCGCCGTCGTCGACGCCGCCGACGGCGCCGGTCCACGGTTCCGGGGTGGCACCGAGCCAGGTGGTGGCGGCGAGGGCTGGCCAGTCGGTGTGCCCGGAGAGTCCGATCACCCGGCGGGCGTTG
>NZ_JBEYVJ010000222.1:0-12025 GCF_040643935.1 Kitasatospora sp. NPDC047058
CGCCCCGCCCCGGACGTCCGGGTGGAGATCCGCGGTGAGCTGTCCCGTGATGCCGCCGAGTACGCGCGGGCCCAGGCGCGGGACGTCGTCGCGGCGCTCGGCCCGGGGACGCACGCCGCCCGGATACGGCTCACCCGGCTCCGCAGCCGGGCGGTCGGCCGGCCGGTCGTGGCGCAGGCCTCGGTGCGGTTGGAGGAGGTCGGCCCGGTCCGGGTCCAACTGGCCGCCGCGGCCGTGAACGAGGCGGTGGACGTCGCGCTCGGCACGCTGGCCGGCCGGGCCGCGCGGCTGCGCGAGCAGGGGGACATCGGGCTCGCCGTGGCGTACGAGAGCTCCTACCGCCCCCAGTACGTCCCCCGGCCGCTGGCGGAACGGCAGATCGTCCGGCGGAAGACGGTCGTGCCGGTCCGGCGCACCCCCGACCAGGCCGCCCGCGAACTGCTCGCCCTGGACCACGGGTTCCACCTCTTCGTCGACGCGCTCACCGGCCAGGACAGCCTGGTCCACCGCCGGACGGGCGGCGGCCTCCGGCTGGTCCGCGCGCACTCCGCCGCCCGGCTCGGCGGCCCCGGGCTCTCGCCGGCCGAGAGCCTGCACCCCGCACCCCGCCTCGACCCGACCGAGGCCGCCCGCCGGCTCTGGCTCACCTGCTGGCCGTTCGTGTTCCACACCGATCCCGACGACGGCCGGGGCCGGGTCCTCTACCGCCGCTACGACGGCCACTACGGCCTGATCACGCCGGTACCGGAGGCCTCCTGACGGGCAGGAGAGGGGCAGGCCCGGATGACGGGTGCACGAGCACAGCCACACGACGACGCCACACGACGGGCACACCCCGAGCGGAAGACGGGAACTGGGACCATGGACTGCGAAGACGTCATGCTGACCGTCCGGATCACCGCGGCCGAGCGGGCCCTGCTGCGCGAACTGGCGCGCGGCCACGGCAGCGACGTGTCGGAGGTGGCGGCGGACGGTCTGCTCGACGTCATCCCGGCGCTCTCCGGTGAGGCCGACGTGCGCCGGCTGCTGCGGCTGCTGGCCCGTCCGGCGCCGTGCGCCGTCACGTTCTGGCTGCCGGCGCCGGTGGCGGACCTCCTGCCGCTGCTCGGCGAGCGGCTCGCCCGGGCCGGCGGGTTGCGGGCCTGCCCGGCGAGTGCCGCGCTCGCCGCCGCCCTGCGGCTCTGGCTGGCGGGCGACCCGGCCCGGCTGGCCGCCTCCCTCGCCACTCTGCACGCCCCGGGCTCCCGCCGGGCCCCGATCGTGCTCTCCGTCCCCGCGCTGCGTGCGGCGGCCTGACCGGGCGGCAGACACCCGGGCGCCGGGAGCGGCGGCCGTGGCCGGTGCGGCCCGGGTGACGCCGGTTCGGCCGACGGCCGGAGCGGCCGTGCACGGTGGCCTGAATGGCATGTCCCGGGCGGGAAATCGGCTGGTCAGAGCTCTGGTCACGGCCGCTCGGCAGGTCTACCATTCCGGTCACGGCAGCCGGATTCCGAACCCCCGGGAGCATCCGGCCTGGTGGCCGACGTCACCCCTGCCGGGGAGCGCGTACCCCCCGAGCGCGCTCCCCGGCGCCGCCGCGCCCGGCCCTTCCTCCGGCCCGGCGCCTTCTCCTGCCCTCGGCACCGCCGTCCCCGGCCCTTCCTCCTGCCCCGGCGTCACCGACCGCCCTGATCCGCGCCCGGCGAAGCCCCCGCGTGTCCCGTTTCCCGGCCCCGTAAACCCGTCTGAACGATTTTCGAAAGATTTTTCTGTTATCCCCTCCCGCCCCCTCCGCTCTCCAAGGCGTCGGAAGGCCCAGGCCGTCATATCAGGTGGCAGACGGGCCGTCACACCGAGGACAGGAGACTGGGCGCGATGGGACACCGGGGTTCGGAACGTCGGCGCATGCGGGGCAAGAGGTCAGGGCGTCGCACGACGCTGGTGGCAGTGGCCGTCGCGGCCGGGCTGCTGGCCGGCGCGCTGGGCATCCAGACCGCACTGGAACCCGCTGCCGATCGCGGCGGCGCCACGGCGGCGGCGGGAGGTTCGGCCGACCGGGCGGAAGCGGGCACGGTCGGCCTGGTCGCCGACGACGCGGGGGAGACCGGCACGGCCGAGGGCGGCAGCAAGCCGCCCGCGCCGAAGCGGGACCAGAAGGCCGCGCCGCTGAAGGAGATACCCAAGGACCAGCCCGACCGCGGCCTGGTCTACGCCGGTCTGACCCTGCCGACGGGCGACCGCTGCTCCGGTTCGCTGGAGGTCCCGGGCGGCGAGCTCTGCAGCCACGGCCCGGACGCGCCGCCGAAGGACGTGGACATCCGCAAGGACGTCGCGCCGGTGGCCGCTGCGGCCGCCGCCCCGCCGCTGACGCCGCCCGCCGACGCCCAGCCGCCCGCCGCCGCCGACCTGCTGAAGGGTGCGCCGGTCCTGGACGCCGGCCAGAAGGCCCTGCTGGGCGACTCCGGCGCTGCCGCCGCGGGTGCCCCGGCGCCGCAGCAGACGCCGGCCGCGGGCGGGTCCGCCGTGGTCTGCGAGGGTGACGGCAGCGCCGGCAACCGCGTGCAGGTGGTGTACGTCCACGGTCCGGGCGGCGACCGCTTCGCCCAGTACCTGGCCTCGTTCAAGAAGTGGGCCGCGGACGTCGACGTCATCTACAACGCCAGCGCCCAGGAGACCGGCGGCGTCCGGCACGTGCGCTTCGTCACCGAGTCCGACTGCACCGCCTCGGTGCTGAACGTGCAGGTCTCGGACTCCGAGCTCCAGGACTTCAACGCGACGAACCGTGCGCTCGCCGCGCAGGGGTTCAACCGCAAGGACCGCAAGTACATGATGTTCACCGACGCCAAGGTGTACTGCGGCATCGGCACCTTCGCGGGTGACGAGCGTCCCGGCCAGGACAACATGAGCAACTTCGGCCCCTCCTACGGCCGGACCGACTCCGGCTGCTGGGGCGGCCACACCGCGGCGCACGAGCTCGGCCACAACCTGGGCGCGGTGAGCAACAGCGCGCCGAACTCCAGCAAGGGCGGCCACTGCGTCGACGAGTGGGACCTGATGTGCTACTCGGACACCCCGTACTACCCGCAGATGAAGACCGTCTGCCCTGACAACAACAGCGACATGCGGCTCGACTGCCGCCACGACGACTACTACAACACCAGCCCCGCGGCCGGCAGCTACCTCGCCACGCACTGGAACGTCGCCAACAACCGCTTCCTGATCGCCGGCAACGGCACCGGCCCGAACCCCAACCCGACGCCCACCGCGACGCCCACCGCGACGTCCACCCCGACCCGCACCGCGTCGCCGTCCCCGACCGGCACCACCACCCCGAGCCCGACCGGCACGCCGTCGCCCACCGGCACCCCGTCGCCCACCGGGACGCCGACCAGGACCGGCTCGCCCAGCCCGACCGCCTCGCCCACCGGCAGCACCACCGGGCCGGACATGACGGTCAGCCAGGTCACCCAGAACTCGGCCGTGCTGAGCTGGCCCGCCGTCCAGAACGCCGCCGGCTACGACGTCCTGCTGAACGGCCAGGCCATCGGCACCGTCCGCGCCACCGTGGTCGGCGTGGTCCGGCTCGCCCCCGGCACCTCGTACACCGTCGCCGTCGCCGTCCGCGACGCCGCTGGCGCCGTCTCCAAGCCCGGCCGCGCGGTCACCTTCAAGACCACGGCCGACGGCGGGCAGCCGCAGCCCGGCACCCGCTACACCATGGTCAACGGTCTCACCGGCCAGGCCGCCGACCTGTGGGGCAGCTCGATGAACGACGGCACCGTCGCCATCGCCTACCAGCGCACCGGGTACGCCAACCAGAAGTGGACCTTCGAGGACGCCGGCTCCGGCACCGTCCGCATCAAGTCCGTCCGCTCGGACAAGTGCCTCCAGCTGGGCGGCAACGCGGTGGCCGGCCAGTACCTCGCCCAGCAGCCCTGCTCCGGCGCGGCCGCCCAGAAGTGGCGGCTCACGCCGTCGGGCGGCGGGTTCACCCTGAGTGCCGAGGGCTCCCAGCTGGTGCTCGGCGTCAGCAACCGCTGGTACTACGGCGGCTGGCTGCTGGAGCTGCAGAAGGCCAACGGCCAGGCCTACCAGTCCTGGACGCTGCAGAAGACCTCCTGACGCACTGATCAGCCGGCCGACGGACCGACCGGCTGACGGACGACCATGCCTCACCCACCGGGTGCGGCCGCCCCCGGATCACACCGGCGGCGGCCGCACCCGTTCGGCTTTCCGCACGAGGAACACCTGATCCCCGGCCCGCCGGAATCCCGGAGCCGGTGGAACCGACGTGGGCGATCGGTTCGTCCCCACCCTCACCGGGGCGCCACCAGGGCCCCCGACGAGTGCGAGGGAGCAACCGCGTATGAAGAAGGTCCTGATCACCGGCGGTGCGGGGTACATCGGCAGCACGGTAGCGTCCGCATTGCTGGACCAGGGCATCACCCCGGTCATCCTCGACGACCTGTCCAAGGGCCGCCCGGAGTTCGTCGAGGGGCGGGTGTTCTACCAGGGGGACATCGCCGACGCGGCCCTGCTCGACCGGATCTTCGCCGAGCACCCCGAGATCGGTGCCACCCTGCACTGCGCCGCGCGGATCGTCGTCCCGGAGTCGGTCGGCAAGCCGCTCTTCTACTACCGCGAGAACGTCGCCAAGACCGTCGACCTGCTGGAGTCCCTCCAGCGCAACGGCTGCACCCGGGTCGTCTTCAGCAGCTCCGCCTCCCTCTACGCACCCACCCCGGACGGCCGGGTGGACGAGACCTGCCCGGTCGAGGCGAGCAGCCCGTACGCGCGCACCAAGCAGATGATGGAGAACGTCCTCCAGGACTGGACCCGGGGCGAGGGAGCCGAGCGGATCCGCGTCGTCGTCCTGCGCTACTTCAACCCGATCGGCGCCGACCCGCAGCTGCGCACCGGCCTGCAGGACCTCAGCCCGACCCACGCGCTCGGCAAGCTGATCGAGGCGCACGCCGACGGCACGCCGTTCACCGTCACCGGCGTGGACTGGGCGACCCGGGACGGCTCCGGCATCCGCGACTACATCCACGTCCAGGACGTCGCCGAGGCCCACGCCGCCGCGCTCACCCGCTTCGACGAGGTCGTCCGGCCCGCCGACGAGGACCGCTTCCGGGTGATCAACATCGGGACCGGCGAGGGCACCACCGTCCGCGAACTGGTCGCCGCCTTCGAGCAGGCCGTCGGCGCCACGCTCGACGTCCGCGAGGCCGACCCGCGCCCGGGCGACGTGCTCGGCTGCTACGCGGCCGTCGACAACGCCCGCGAGCTGCTCGGCTGGTCCGCCCGGCGCACCATCGCCGAGGGCGTCGCCGACGCCCTCGCCTGGCGCACCAAGTGGACCGCCCGGCTGGCCTCCGCCTGACCTTCCGCCACGTCGACCGTCACGCCGTCCGCCGCCTCCCTGCGCGGACCCCGCCGCCGCCCGCCCGCCGGTGCCCCGGAACCGGACGCACGGGCGGCGGCGTCCTCCCTGCGAAGCCGAGCGACGGGAGTGACGGTGGGGAAGCGGGGAGCGGCGGACCGGTCCGGGCGGGGCCGGCGGGGCTGGACCGGGCGGGTCCTGACCGGACTCTGCGCGGCCGCGCTGGTGCCGTCGGCCGCACTGGCCGTGGTGCGCCTCGGCGGCTGGGACGACGGGACGTCGCTGGCCATGCCCATGGTGCTGCTGCCCTACGCGGCGGCGGGCGCCCTGCTGGCGCTGGTGGTGCTGCTGGCACTCCGCTCGTGGTGGGTAGCCGGGGTGGCCGGGCTGCTCGTGGTGCTCCAACTCTGCTGGCTGGTCCCGAGGTTCGTCCCGGAGGGCGGCTCGGTGGCGGCCGACGCGCCGCGGCTGCGGGTGGCCACCAGCAACGCGTACATGGGGCAGGTCGACGCCGCCGCGCTGGTGAAGCTGGTGCGCGAGCAGCGGATCGACGTGCTCGCGATGGAGGAGTTCTGGGGGGCGGCGCCCGGCGCGATGGAGCAGGCCGGGATCCGTGAGGTGCTGCCCCACCGGCAGGTCCGGCCGGGCCGCGACACCGTGCTCTACTCCCGGCTGTCGCTCGCCCCGCTGGACGCCTCGGCGCCGGAGGAGGCCCGGAGCCTGGTGGCCGCCGAGGTCGCGGTGGGCGGGCGGACGGTGCGGCTGACCGCCGTGCACACCTACTACCCGCTGGGCGACGCCGGGCGCTGGTCCCGGGACTTCGCCGGGCTGCGGGCGGCGGCCACCGGCGCCACCCGCAACGCCGTCTTCCTCGGCGACTTCAACGCGACCCTCGACCACGCCCCGATGCGCGAGCTGCTCGCCACCGGGCTCACCGACACCCACGCCGAACTGGGCCGCGGGGTCTCGCCGACCTGGCCGGAGGACAACGCGGACTTCCCGTACCTGCCGCCGGTGATCCAGATCGACCACGTGCTGCACGGCGACGCGCTGACGGCGGTGTCCGTCGCCGAGCACCGGGTGCCGGGGACGGACCACCGCGCCGTGGTCGCCGAACTCGCGGTGACCGGCTGAGGCCGCCCGGGGCGGGCGCGCCGCCGGACAGACGCTAGGCGCGGCCGGCGGCCTTCTGGGTGCGGCGGGCCAGCGAGTCGATGACCACCGCCGCCAGCAGCACCGCGCCGGTGACCATGAACTGGATGGCGTTGCTGAGGCCCTCGATGTTCATCCCGGACTGGATCGAGCCGATCACCAGCGCGCCGAGCAGGGCCGACCAGGTCGAGCCGCGTCCGCCGAACAGGCTGGTGCCGCCGATGACGGCCGCCGCGATGGCGTTCATCAGGAGGTTGCCGCCGCCGGAGGTCTGGCTGGCCGACTGGATCTGCGCGGCCAGGAACAGGCCGCCGACCGCGGCCATGGTGGAGCAGATCGTGAACACGCTGATCCGGATGAAGGCCACGTTGATGCCGGCGCGCCGGGCGCCCTCGATGTTGCCGCCGAGTGCGAAGACCTGCCGGCCGTACGTGGTGCGGCGCAGCACGAAGTCCAGCACCACGATGAAGATCAGGAAGATCAGGAGCGCCAGCGGCAGGCCCTTGTACTGGTTGAGCGTGTAGGCGGCGAGGAAGGCGATGATCGCCAGCACCACGGTCCGCATCGCGATGTCCGACACGGGCCGGGACGGCACGCCCGCGGCCTGGCGGCGGCGCGCGTCGAACAACGAGGCGCCCAGGAAGAGCAGGACGCCGATCGCCGCCGTGCCGTAGGCGGCGATCTGCTGCCCGTAGATGGTGCTGTAGAGCCGGGAGACGATGTCGGTGCCGGGCAGGTTGACCGTGCCGCTGGTGCCGAGGATCTGCAGCATCAGGCCGTTCCAGCCGAGGTTGCCGGCGAGGGTGACCACGAAGGCGGGGACGCCGACCTTGGCGAAGAAGAGGCCCTGGATGCAGCCGACCACCGCACCGCCGACGAGCGCGGTGAGCAGCGCGACGTACTGGTTGACGCCGTCGGTGACGCTCAGCACGGCGTAGATCGCCGCGCACAGGCCGCTCACCGAGCCGACCGACAGGTCGATCTCGCCGAGCAGCAGCACGAAGACCACGCCGATCGCGATCATGCCGGTGCCGACGATCTGCTGGGACAGGTTGGAGAGGTTCTGGGCGGACAGGAAGCTGCTGTCCAGGCTGCCGAACACGGCCCAGATCACGATCAGGGCCAGGACCACGGGCAGTGAGCCGAGTTCGCCGCTGCTGAGGCGGCGGCGGAACTCGCCGAGGTATCCCTTGATGCCCTCCTGGCGGACGATCAGCCGGGGGTCGACGGCCGGGGTGGCCTCGGCCGCCACCGGGACGGGCGCGTTGACGCCGCCCTTGGGCATGGTGTCCTCGGGCAGCGGGACGTGGCGGCGCTCGGGCTCGCCGCCGTCGCTGCCCCCGGGGAAGTTCTCGGTCACTGGGAACCCTCCTGGCCACGGGCCTTCCGGCGGGTCACGGCGTTGTCCGTGGCTCCGGTGATGGCCGAGATGATCTCTTCCTGGTTGGTGTAGCGCTTGTCGAAGACACCGTTGTTGCGGCCCAGCCGCAGCACCGCGACGGTGTCCGCGACGGCCATCACGTCGGCCATGTTGTGGCTGATGAGGATCACGCCGTGGTCCTGCTCGCGCAGCCGCTCGACCAGGTCGAGGACCTGGGCGGTCTGCTCGACGCCGAGGGCCGCGGTGGGTTCGTCCAGCATCACGATCTTCGGCGAGCCGATCAGAGCGCGGGCGATCGCGACCACCTGGCGCTGGCCGCCGGAGAGCGAGGCGACGGGGATCCGGACGCTGGGGATGCGGATGGACAGCGTGTCCAGCAGCGAGCGGGAGCGCCTCTCCATCGCGACCTCGTCGAGGATGGTGAAGCGCCGGATCTCGCGGCCGAGGAAGAGGTTTCCGACCACGTCGAGGTTGTCGCAGAGCGCGAGGTCCTGGTAGACGGTGGCGATGCCCAGGTGCTGGGCGTCCTGCGGACGGTGGATGGCGACCGGCCTGCCCTGCCACTCGATGACGCCCTCGTCGGGCTGGTGCACCCCGGCGATCGCCTTGACCAGGGTGGACTTGCCGGCGCCGTTGTCGCCGACCAGGGCCACCACCTCGCCGGCGTGCACCTCCAGTTCGATGCCGGTGAGCGCCTGGACGGCGCCGAACCGTTTGGAGACCCCGCGCAGGGCCAGTACGGTCTCACCTGCCACAGTGACCAACTCCCTTGCCCCGTCTCCGGTTCGGAGACGGGGCGTGCTCGTGTCGGGGTAGCGTCGGACTACTGGAGGCCGGCCGCGGTGCAGGCGGCGGCGTAGTCCGGCGTGCAGATCTGGGCGACGGTGTAGAGGCCGTCCTGGACCACGGTGGTCTTGATGTTGTCCTTGTTCACGACGATCGGCGTGATCAGGTTGGCCAGCACCTTGTGGTTGCTGCCGTTGGTCGCGGTGGTCGGCGCGATGGTGGGGCCGAGGGACGCCCCGGTGGCCAGGTCGACGGCCATCCGGGCCGCGGCGTCGGCCTCCGGCTTGAACGGCTTGTAGATCGTCATGGTCTGGGTGTTGATCAGGATGCGCTGGATGGCGTCGAGCTGGGCGTCCTGACCGGTGAGCGGGACGTTGATCCCGGCCGCCTTCTGCGCGGTGGCGATGCCCGCGGCCATGCCGTCGTTGGCGGAGTAGATGCCGACGACGTTGTTGGCGCCGATCGCGGTGATGCCCGCGGCGGCCTCCTGGTTGGCGATGTTCGGGTCCCACTGCGGGGTGTCGTACTCCTTGCCGATCTTCAGCTTGCCGTCCATGGCGCTGTGCGCGCCGGCCTTGAAGTCGGCCGCGTTGGGGTCGGTGGGCGAGCCGTTGATCATGATGATCTGTCCGGCACTGGCCTTGTCGCCCACCGCTGCCACCAGGGCCTGGCCCTGCAGCTGGCCGACCTTGTGGTTGTCGAACGACACGTAGGCGTCCACCGGCCCCTGGGCCAGGCGGTCGTAGGCGACCACCTTGACGCCTGCGTCGTGGGCCTTCTGGACGGAGGACTGGATCGCCTTGGCGTCGACCGCGTCCAGGATCAGCACCTGGTTGCCCTTGGTCAGGGCGGTGTCGACCTGGGTCTGCTGGGTGGTCGCGTCCTGGTTGGCGTTGTAGTAGTCGATCTGCGCGTTCGGCGCCAGTTCCTTGATCTTCTGCTCGATCAGCGGCCGGTCGAACTGCTCGTACCGGGTCGTCTTGGTCTCCGGCAGCAGCAAGCCGATCTTGAGCGCCCCGGCTGCGGTGCCGCTCGCGGCGCCGGGGGACGTGCTGCCGGTCGACTGCTTGGCGCTGCCGCAGGACGCCAGGCCGACACCGAGGGAAAGCACGGCGGCCGCCGCGAGGGCGCGGCGGAGTGCGTTGGTCATGAGGATGCCTCTCCGGTTTGAGTCCACCCCCGCATCCGAGTCTGTGAACTCCGGAGCGTCACCACGATTCGGGTTGCGCCGAACGGGTAGCACGAACCCCCGGGCGGCCGCCCGGAAGCCCGACGAGGGGGCCGGACGAGGGCCGGACGGGGGTCGGACAGGGGTCGGACGGGGGTCAGGAGCGAGGCCGGGACGAGGGGGCCGGCCGAGGTTCCGGACGGATGCCGGGCCGGGCCCCACCGTCGTGGCGCGGGCCCCGATACTGACCGCATGCTCTTCCGACGTCCGCGCCGCGTCGCCGCCGTGACCGCCGTCCCAGCCGTCCCTGCCCCCACTGCCGTACCCGCCCTGCCGGAGGCGGTGGACGTCGCCGAGCCGTGGGCCGTGGAGTGGACCACCTGGCCGCGCGGCGGTGACGGGCCCGCCGTCCGCTTCACCGGCCACCGCGAGCCGATCGGCTCCGTGGCGACGGCCGTCGCCGACGGCCGCGTGGTCGTGCTCACCGCCGGCCGGGACGCGGTCGCCCGGGTCTGGGAGGCCGACCACGGGCGCCTGCTCGCCGAACTGCCCGCCGGCCGGTGGGCCGACGTCACCCTCGGCCTGCTGGACGGCCGACCCGTCGTCCTCACCGTCGACGGCCTTACCGCGGAGTTCGCCCGGGACCCGGCCACCGGCCGGTGCCTGCGGACCCTGCCCACCGACGACGCCCTGTCCGTGGCCGCCACCCTCCTCGACGGCCGCCCGGTGGCGATCACCGGGCACGAGGACACCACCGTCCGGTTCTGGGACCTCACCGACGGCCGCGAGCCCGGCCGGCCCCTGCACGGCCACACCCACCCGGTGCACGCCGCCGCGGTGGCGGTGATCGGCGGCCGCCCGGTCGCGGCCACCAGCAGCGGCATGAACGCCGACCAGTCCTTCGACGAGCACGTCCTCCTCTGGGACCTCGCCGCCGGCACCCGGGTGGCCGCCTTCCGCGCCGCCACCACCTCGGCCGTCGACGCCGTCGCCCTCCTGGACGTGGCCGGCCGGCCCGTCGTGGCCACCGGTGACTGGCGCGGCCGCGTACGGCTGTGGGACGCGTCCTCGGGCCGTCCGGAGGGGGTGACCATGCCGGACGGCCCCGCCGACGGGGTCTGGGCGCTGGCCGCCACGACCCTCGGCGGGCGGCCCGTCCTGGCGGCCGGCAGCGACGACGGCACGCTGCGCCTGTGGGACGCGGCGACGCACCGGCGGACCGGCCCGGTGCTGCGCTTCCCCCACCCGGTGCGCGGAGTCGCGGCCGCGCCCGGCGGCCGGTTGGTGGTCTGCTTCGGCGCGGAGGTGGCGGTGCTCGCCCACCGCGGCACCGCCCGGTAGGCCGGACCGTCCCCCGGTCTCCACGCCGGTCTCCACGTCCTGCTTTCTGTCGGGGCTCGATGTCGGGGGAAGCCCTCGGGGCCCGTGGGTCGTTGGGCTGGGTGTGGCAGACGAGGCGGGTGGTGAGGCGCGGCGGGCGCCGATGGTGTGGGCGTTCGCGGTGCGGGAGGTGGCGGGAGGGCCGCTGGCGGAGGCGATCGTGGAGGTCGGCGCGCGCCTGCACGGCGAGCTGGTGGTGGACGCCGTGGACAGCGGGTTCGTGCTCGCGGCGGGGGAGCCGCCCGCGACGACCGGGGTGGTCGAGCTGGGCGGGCGGCGGTTCGAGCGGCTGGTGCTCGTGGGCGGGCGGCAGGTCTGGGAGCCGGCCTCGGGGGTGGCGGTGTCGCCCGGCTGGCTGTCGGCCGCGGAGGGGCGCGGGGGAGTGGCGGTGATCGTGGTCCCGCCCGGCACGTGGCCGCCCGGCCTGATGGGCCTGGAGCCGCAGGAACAGATCGCGGCGTTCACCCGGAGCCTGGAGGCGGCGCGGATCGCGGGATTGCTGCTGCACGGCATGGTGGGCGTCCAGAAACGGTGACCGGCCGAACCGTGCCCGGCCGGGGCGGCCGGCAGGTTCACCAGGCCGGGTCAGCCCGGGACTGCCCGCCCGGCGCAAGCCGGCCGCCGCTCCCGTGCCGGCGGGCGCGGCGGCGGGGGCGGTCGTAGCGTCGGTCCATGACTGCCGACGAGACGACGATGATGGCGGTGGGCGTGCGATCGGCGGCGGAGGTCTTCGCCGCCCTGGAGCGGGCGAACGGCCGCCGGCCGCCGTGGACGCGCTACGACCACGGTGTGGTGG